>CAOJHH010000012.1 GCA_948436025.1 uncultured Clostridium sp.
TGTATCAATGATTTTGACTTCTTTTAAACCAGTCAATTCACGGATTTAGGATATTTCTTGTATAATTTTTAATTTTTTTCATAAAATATGTGTACTTTGTATTGACATCGCACATATAATGTAATACAATAGTAAGGAAGGAGATGATATTATGGCTACTACAAATGTAACAATTCGTATGGACGAAGAATTAAAAAAACAAGCAGAAGATTTATTTTCTGATTTAGGTTTAAATATGACAACTGCTTTTATTTCTTTCATTAAACAATCTGTTCGTGAACAAAGAATACCTTTTATTTTATCAAGAAACGTACCAAATACAGATACTAAATTAGCAATTCAAGAAGTACAAGAAATGAAAAAAAATCCTAACAAAAAAACGTATTCTTCGTTTTCCGAACTCGTAAAGGAAGTGGAAAATGATGTATGAAATTGTATCTTCAACGAAATTTAAAAAAGATTTGAAGTTAGCTTTAAAAAGAAATTATGACATTTCTCTACTTGAAAATATTGTAGCTATACTCGCAAAAGGAAAACAACTTCCTAGTAAAAATAAAGATCATACTTTATCAGGTAATTATGCTAATTGTAGAGAATGTCATATTACTTCTAATTGGTTATTAATCTATGAATTTTCTGAAAATGAACACATATTATATCTTATTCGAACTGGTACTCATAGCGATTTATTTTAATATTCAATAATTTAGTTCTTAACTTTTATTAGATAATTTATAAATACTTTAATATATAATAAGCATATCCTACCTTACTTTTCATATACATATTACGAGGTGGATTTTGTTGTTAATTCGTTCAATTAAAATTAATAAATCGTATTTATTATTCTCAAGTATTGTGATAAGTATATTACTTATTTTAATTGTTGTTTGGGTTTTATATCCTATTTCGTTACCTGCTAATTCTTCTGATTTAATTTGGGAAAATACGGTGGATTCTGATGAAATTTCTAAGAAATCCTATATTAAATGGGTTGATTTTAATGCTACTTTTGATGTGTTAGATAAAACTTCTAAATTAGATATCAATTCTCACAATAACGGAAATGTGGTTACTTATAATTGGATTGAGCTACTTAGTTATCTTGGTTGTAAATATGGAGGGAATTTTAAAAAGTTTAAACAAGCAGATTTAAATTCTCTTATTGAAAAATTGAATAAAGGTACTACAATGGACGAACTAACCAAAGATATGAAACATTATTCTTATTATTATGAAGCTTTTGATGCGATTTTGCATGAATTTATTGGTGAATATGAAGTAGAAGTTCCAGAGGCAGGAACCGAAACCAAAACTTATACCAAAAAATATGGTGTAAAAGCGTTTCTTCCCATTGCCAAAAATTATAGTTTTAGCCATTACGATGATTTTGGCAATGCTCGTTCTTATGGTTTTAAACGTGTACATCTAGGAAACGACTTAATGGGGGCAATTGGTACTCCTATTATTGCCGTAGAATCTGGAACCATTGAAGCACTTGGTTGGAATCAATATGGTGGATGGCGAATTGGTATTCGTAGTTTTGATAAAAAACGTTATTACTATTACGCTCATCTTCGTAAAGACCATCCTTATGTAAAAAATTTGCAAATTGGGCAAATCGTCAAAGCTGGTGATGTAATCGGTTACCTTGGCATGACTGGTTATAGCACTAAAGAGAATGTAAACAATATTAACGTTCCTCATCTTCATTTTGGAATGCAACTTATTTTTGATGAATGCCAAAAAGATGGCAATAATCAAATTTGGATTGATGTTTACCAAATTATTGAATTTTTAAGGAAAAATAAATCGGAAGTACAAAAGGATACTTCGGATTCCAAAGATTATGTAAGAAAATACGATATTCTTGACCCTGTTATTCAAGATTAAGAGATAGGAGGCTATTTTGAACATTCACTTTTACACCATAAAATTAAATTATAAGAACCTCGTCCTTTTCCTTGCCATGCTCACGATTCTTCCTTGTATCTTTGTATGTTCTTTTGTGGTAAAAGCCTCTTACGAAGAAGGTGTCATGGTTCCCATTGTGATGTATCACAGTGTCTTAAAGGACAGTCAAAAAAGTGGAAAATATATTATTACCCCAACTACTTTAGAAGAAGATTTAAAATATCTAGTAAACAATGGCTATACCACCATTACCATGTCCGATTTAATTTCTTATGTATATGAAGACACACCTTTACCAGAAAAACCAATTATTCTTACTTTTGATGATGGGCATTATAATAACCTAGGTTATGCTGTGCCTCTTCTTGAAAAATACCACATGAAAGCAGTTATTTCCATTGTAGGAGAATATACTGATACCTTCTCTAAAACCGATGAAGCCAATTTGAATTATAGTTATTTACGTTGGAAAGACATAAAGCAATTAATTGCTTCTAGTACCATTGAATTTCAAAATCATACCAATAACCTACATGTTACCTCAAATGGTAGAATGGGATGTTCTAAAAAAAGTTATGAATCAAATGAAAGTTATTCCAATATCTTATCTAATGACATTCTAACCCTACAAAAGAAGTTTTGGCAAAACACAGGCTATATGCCAAATACCTTTACCTACCCTTTTGGCTCCATTAGTAAAACATCCCTTCCTATTATTAAACAACTCGGGTTTAAAGCAAGTCTTTCTTGTGCTTCTGGCATCAATTACATCACTAAAGACCCAGATTGTTTATATTGCCTAAAACGAAACAATCGCCCCTCTGGTATTACTACTGAGGATTTCTTTAAAAAGATGAAATGACCTTTGTTAGTGGCTTTACCTGTCAAAAATTGCTTTTCCCACTCCTTTATCGATGGTCGTGGCAAATATGTTTTTTAGTATAATTAGTACAATTGGACCAATGAACATACCCAATACACCAATTGCTTTAAAGCCTGTGTACATGGCAATCAAGGTAAAAATTGGGTGAATTCCAATGTGATGGCTTACTACTCTTGGTTCTGCGAATTGCCTAATGACACACATAACAATCCATAGTCCTAGTATGCAAAGAGCAAGGGTAATATCTCCATTTACTGCGGATATAATGGCCCATGGAACCATGGCACTACCAGACCCTAAAATAGGAAGTGCATCGACAAAGCCAATTCCTAGAGCAGCCAACAAAGGATACCCTACTTTTAATCCTGCAAATTTGAAAATGTATAAGCCAATTAAGGATACGATAAAGGAAATGAATACCAAAGTTAATTCTGCTTTTAAATATCCTCCTAAACTTGAGATTAATTCTCGTATGTGTTTTCCTATACGTTTTACCCATTCTTTTGGTAGATGATGTTCTAATTGGTCAATCATATATAGCTTGTCTGTACAAATAAAATAAATAGCCACAAAACAAATTCCTACATAAATGGCAATTTTCGGAATTTCGGTTAAAAAGTTCATCATAGAAGTAAGAAACTCTTTTATCCAATTCGATACGGTTCCAATAAAATCCCATAACGAATTTTGAATAACATCTGTTACATTTTGTGGAATTTTCAATTTCTCAAAATTAATGTTTTCAATAATGCCTTGAATTTGATGATAAGCACTTTCAATATATTGGTTTAAACTTTGTAAAAGGTTTGTGGATTCTTGAATTAATACCGTAATTCCCCATGCAAGAAGACTCACTAATAGCACCGATACGAAAACAAGAACCAATATGGCACTTGTTTTTCTTGTTAAGCTTGTCCTTTTATGAACAAAGCGAATGAGTGGTTCCATAAACAATGATATAATAAATGCAATTAGAAATGGCATGTAAAAAACTGCTAGTTTAAACGCCAAATAAATGCCAACAATACTTAATACTAATACAATAATTCGTTTGGATACCTTTGTCCAATATCCCATATCAATAACCATATTTTCCCTCTTTCTAAATTTAATACATGCACAATTTCCCATACCCATTTTCAAATTCTTTACAAAAAATAATAGAAGTAGATTTGCTACTTCTATTATATGAAATGTCTTATGAATTATTCGGCATTTTGAGAATTATTTCCACATTGACAGATATTTTCTAAGGTATTGCATACTTCTTTTTGCCCTACTGTTTTATCATGATGTGCTAAATCACCTAACGTTAACATTCCCACAATTTTATTGTTTTGGTCACAAACTGGAATTCTACGAATTTGAAAATCAGACATCATTTTTGTTGCTTCATCAATTGTAGTATCTGGTTTACAACAACATACTCCACAAGTCATAACCTCAGAGACTGGTGTGGTATTGGCATCTTTATTACAAGATACACTTCGTAATATTACATCACGGTCTGTTAATACACCAACCACTTGGTTTTTATCATCACAAACAGGAATACATCCCACATGGTTATCGCACATCAATTTTGCAGCCTCTGCTACATTGGTATTTGGCGTACAACAACAAACATTTTTCGTCATACAATCTTTAACATCCATTTTACATACTTCCTTTCATTTTTAATACAATTTTAGTTTGTACGTTTTGCAAAAAAGTATGTCAGTTTAAATTTGCTAAATTTCAAAACCATCGCCATCTTCGGGAATAATTAAATTGGAAATTTTTTCATTTTTTAATGCTTCTCTTGTTGTATCTCTTAAATGAGTGGCAATTATTTTTTTATTGCTATCTTTTAGCAATTCTTTTATATTATCTATTCCCATATGGGAATCTTCTCCCTTTCTAAATGAAGTATCTGCAATCATCAATTCGCTATTTTTCCAAATATCTTTTACTCCATCACAAATACCACTATCTCCAGTAAGCCCAAGTTGATTATTTACAATATACCCATAAGCTGGCTTAAACTCTCCATGACTTACCTCGATTGGTCTTATCTTATATTTTTCGAATAACTCAATTTCTTTGTTTGAAGCTTCTATTTCCAATATGTCAATTGTAGGTGCCCAATCAAAATCATTTGAATGATATACATCAAATAGCCTTTTAATTTGCTCTTTTGCACCTTTCGGAGCAATAATCGTTAATCTTTCTGTCACTTCTAAAGCATAACGATGTCTTACTAAAAATGGAATGTCTGCAAAATGGTCTCCATGAAAATGCGTAATCACAACTACTTTTATTTTCTCAATATCATACCCCATTTTTAGCAATTGTTTATGACACCCATTTGGAATATCAATTAATAGTTCCTCGTTAATTAATGTACTTGCACTATTATATTTTGTATAAATTGATCCTGTTCCAATTAAATCTACTTTCATTTATATTCCCTCTTTTTCTTCATTTTCCTATAATATACCATAATCCCTTTTTTCACGCAAGTTTTATTTTTCTTTAATAGTAAAGAGGAGTAATTTAAAACTCCTCTTTTTTCATTTTTTAAAATTCACGTGGGCGTGGTGGTGGAAATGGTGGTCTTCCTCCTGGTCCTCCTGGAAATGGTGGACGTGGTGGGTGTGGTGGCATTGGCGGTCTTGGTCTATTTCCTCCACCAATAATTTCTTTTAAGATTAAAATTCGAATTAAATCTCGTAAAAAATTATTTCTAGCTCCTACCTGTCTATCTTCTCCGTCTCACATTTTTGGTTTCAATTTTTAAATCCACTTCAATCGATTTATACACACTCTCTGTCATTTTTTCTAGTGTTTCATTCGTTATTTCTGTATTCATATTTTTGCATTCGTTACAAACCAATGGATATATCTTATGGTAAATTTCTGGATACAACTGCTCACATTTGCTATTATCCACATTCATTTGATGAAGTGGTTGCATTATGTAATAATCGTTTGGTTCATATACGTTTTGGTTAGGATAGGTTGGCATATACCCTAACACATTTCGCATGTATTCTTCATATGCTGTTTCATCATACATAAAAAATCCCTCCTATTCTTTTATTAGAATATGAGAGATTTTATAAAAGCGTGACAAAAGAGAAGCGTTTTGCTTCTCTTATTTTAACTTATTCACCAATTCCTTAAACCTCTCTCCTCTTTCCTCAAAATTCTTGAATAAATCGAAACTAGCACTGGCTGGGGAGAATAATACAATTTGACCGAGGTTTTGCTATTTTTTTTGCTACTTCTACGATTTGTGGGAATTCGGTGCATTGGTAGATGTCTAGTGTTTTTTCGCTTTCTTCTAGTTCTTTTCCGAACAGCTTCTGTTATTTTTTTTGAGGTTTGACCAATTAGGATAAGTGCTTTTACTTTGTCTACAATTGGTTTTGCTAGTGGTTCGTAATCTAGGTGTTTATCATATCCTCCTGCAATTAGGATAATGTCTTCTTCGAAGGAGTTTAGTCCTGCTATGGTTCTGGTTGGGCTGGTTCCTATGGAGTCGTTGTACCATTTTACACCGTCTATTTCTTTTATAAATTCTAACCTATGTGCAACTCCTTTAAAGTGTTTAATGGCTTCTACGATCGTGTCCATATCCACAAAGGATTTTGTGGCAGCAATGGCTGCTGATACGTTTTCGTAGTTATGCATGCCTCGTAGGTGAATGTCTTTTGTATTTATGATGTGTTTTCTTAGGCGGTCTTCACATTCTTTTATCACATCATTATCAACAATAATACCGTCTTCTAGTTTTTCTTTGCTACTAAAGTATACAACTTTCCCATTGGCTTCTGGTTTACATTTTCTGGTTATTTCGTTGTCATAGTTTAAGACTAAAATACCATTTTCATTTTGATTTTTGAAAATATTCTTTTTGGCTTCGATGTATTCGTCATAGCTTGCATGAATATTTAAATGGTTTGGTGATATGTTGGTAATAACAGATATGTCTGGGCTTACTGTCATATTCATTAATTGAAAACTGCTTAGTTCTAACACAATTACATCTTCTGGTTTCATTTCACCTAGTTTGGTAAAGAGTGGATACCCAATGTTTCCGCCAAGATAAACCTGATATCCCGCTGTTTTTACAATTTCATAAATAAGGCTTGTAGTGGTGGTTTTTCCATCACTTCCCGTAACTCCAATTACTTTACAAGGTGCCATTTCCATTAGCATTTCAATTTCTGTGGTGACAATAGCTCCTCTTTGTTCTTCTAATACTAATTCTTTTTTGGTTGGCATACAACTTGGGGAACGGAAAATTAAGTCAAACCCTACTAATTTGGATAAGTTATTTTCTCCAAAGGAAAATTCAAAAGTATATCTTGTTATTTTGTCCATGATTTCTTTTGGGATTTGTTCAATGGTTCTGTCATCAAATACGGTAACATCTGCCGAAAACTTGTATAAATAATCTAATAATGGTTCATTACTAACCCCAAGGCCAATCACGGCTACTTTTCGTTTGTTCAAATATGTATTAAATTCTTTTAGCTTTTCGTTCATGAACATCCTCTCCTTTATTCTACCACAAGTTATTTATTTGATATCTTGTGGTAATTTAATATAGCTTAATACCTTTTTGGTTGATTCTTCTACGGTTTTACAATCGGTTACATCAATGCAAATGGTATTGTCACTTAATTCGTAAAAACCTGCTTGTTTTTGTAGTTCATCTCGTTTTGCAATGTGATTTACGAGCTCCTCTATATCAACTTCACCCTTATATTGTATGCTTTTTCTTCTGGCGCGTTCCTCTAGGTTTGCGGTAATAAAAAAGTGATAATTGGTTTTTGGGTAAATTTGCATAATTGACCTTCCGGAAACAATAATATTATGCTCTATTTTTAAATGTTCAATCAAATTTCTGGCAAAAATAAATAGGGCTTCATTGTTTGCTTTTCCTCCTACTTCGGATACAGCAAGAGAGGCTTGTCTTGATTGTAATTCTTCTTCTTCTATTATGTGCCCGTCCATATAAATTTTGGTTTCATTATTTTCTATTTTTAATTCAATATGAAATAAATCCATTACGGTTTTAATGTCAATTTCTTTTGCCTGTGCTTTTAACTTATCTAAATTTGCTCCACTTTTCATCATCACATATACAATGGCTCTATATAAATTCCCACCATTTAATAAAATGGTATTTGGTAAAATTTTAATTAATTCTCGGCAAATTGACGTTTTTCCTGCTCCTACTAATCCTTCAATTCCAATTACAACATGTTCCATACTTTTTCTCCTATGTTTTTAAATTTATTTTGTCCTTATTATATCACAACTTTTGGCTATGTGTTAATTTTTTTGCCATAAAATCTCTCTTTCTTGAATATTTTTTGCAATTTGGTGAAAAATATTCTTAGAGAAAAGAAATGGAGGTGCTTTCATTATGGCAAAAAATAATAAAAACCAAAACAAAAATAAGGAAAATCAAAATAAGAATGAAAACAACAATCAAAAGAAGAACAATAATAACGAAAACTGTAGATAAGATAATACGGAGTAACCCCGCACACTGTGCGGGGCATTTTTATTATTCTTTACATTTTCTCTTCGGCATTCTTTTGGTTTGCTACATTGCATCTCTGTTGGTGTTCTTCTTTTTCAAATTCTTCCTGTATCGATTTTATTTCCGTCGATACGAACCAAATTATCCCCCAAACTATGCCATCACCTATAAAGATTAAAATTAGCCAACAGGATCCTACAGCAAATACATTGATTGCATTAGACTCAGGAAGTATTTCTCCCAATGCCTTATATGCCATTATGCCCATTGCAAAAATGCCTACTACTGTAACAATCGCAATCAATGCAATCCAGCCAAAAACGCTTAAACGTTTCTTAATATACCTCCTCAAAGCTACTATTAACATTCTCCGTTTTTCTTTCTTAGAAAATTCTTTCATTTAGAAATCCTCCTTACCATTTTTGTTTTCTTTGAAACATTTCGTTTGTATTATACCACATTATGGTTAACTTTACAACATTGTGAAGATTTTAACCCAAATACTTCTTCAAGAACCTACCCGTATGGCTCTGTTCATTTCTTACTACTTGTTCTGGGGTTCCTACTGCTACAATTTGTCCGCCTTTGTCTCCGCCTTCTGGGCCTAGGTCTATTAGGTGGTCTGCGGTTTTGATTAGGTCTAGGTTGTGTTCGATTACGATGATGCTGTTTCCAGTGTCTACTAGTCTTTGTAAGATGTTTACTAGTTTGTGGACATCGGCTATGTGTAAGCCTGTAGTTGGTTCGTCTAGGATGTATAGGGTTTTTCCGGTTGGTTTTTTGGATAGTTCGGTGGCTAGTTTTACTCTTTGGGCTTCTCCTCCGGATAGGGTTGTCGAGGGTTGTCCTAGTTTGATGTAGCCTAGTCCTACATCGTGTAATGTTTGAATTTTCGTTTTGATTCTTGGGATGTTTTCGAAGAAGGTGAGTGCTTCTTCTACTGTCATATCTAGTACATCTGCTATACTTTTCCCTTTATATTTTACCTCTAACGTTTCGTGGTTGTATCTTTTTCCATGGCAAACTTCACATGGTACATAGATATCTGGTAAAAAGTGCATTTCGATTTTTAAAATTCCGTCTCCATTACATGCCTCACATCTTCCGCCGGAAACATTAAAGCTAAATCTTCCCTTTGCATAACCACGCATCTTTGCTTCATTGGTAGTAGCAAAAATATCACGTATGATATCAAACACGCCTGTATAGGTAGCAGGATTGGAGCGTGGGGTTCTTCCTATTGGAGATTGGTCAATGTTAATAATTTTATCAATATGTTCCAAACCTTTAATTTCTTTACATTTTCCCGGTTTCTCATTAGAGCCATAAATTTCTTTGGCAACCGTTTTATACAAGATTTCATTTACCAAGGTACTTTTTCCAGAACCAGAAACTCCTGTTACACAAGTAAAAACTCCTAGTGGAATTTTTACATTAATATTTTTTAGGTTGTTTTGCTCGGCTCCGATTACTTCAATTGCTTTCCCATTCGATTTTCTTCTCTTTTTTGGTACTAAAATCTTCTTTTTCCCACTTAAATATTGTCCTGTTATCGATGCTGGAATTTGCTTAATTTCTTCCGCTGTTCCTTGTGCAATGACATTTCCTCCATGCACTCCAGGACCTGGTCCTATATCGATAACTTGGTCTGCTGCATACATGGTGTCTTCATCGTGTTCTACTACAATTAAGGTATTTCCCAAATCTCTTAATTTTTTCAAGGTTGCTAGTAATTTGTCATTATCACGTTGATGTAAACCAATACTTGGTTCATCTAAAATATATAATACTCCTGTTAAACCAGAACCAATTTGGGTCGCTAAACGAATACGTTGTGCTTCTCCTCCAGATAGGCTTCCTGCTGACCTAGATAGGGTTAAATACTCTAACCCAACATCCATTAAAAATTGCAACCTTTGGTTTAGTTCTTTCATAATTTGGTCTGCAATCATAGCTTCTTTTTTGGTTAGTTTTAGTGCATTTAAGTAAGCTTTAATTTTATCGATCGACATATCGGTTAATTCATTAATATTTTTATCTCCTACTTTTACCGCAAGTACCTCTTTTTTTAGCCTTGCTCCATGACAAGTAGGACATGCACTATAGCTCATGTACATCTCATAAAAATCTCGCATTCCTTGCGATTTTGTTTCATTATAGCGTCTATCTAAGGTAGGAATGACTCCCTCAAATGGTGCTTTGAATTTCCTTGTTCCGGCTGCTGAAGTATATTCAAAATCAATTTCTTCGCTTCCTGTACCATATAAAATTTTATCTAAAAATTCACGTGGTAGCTTTTTAATTGGCACCCTAATATTGACCCCATAATGACGAGCAATGCTTTCAAAATACATTTTTGCCATGGTGTCGCCTTTTTTCATGGTGCTTGCACCAAAGGCTTTTACACCATCATATAGGGTTTTGTTTTTGTCTGGAATAATTAATTCTTCATCCATTTTCATTAGGTAGCCAATTCCCGTACAGGATGGACATGCTCCTACTGGATTATTAAACGAGAACATTCGTGGTGATAATTCTGGAAAACTAATGCCACAATCTGGGCAGGCATAATTTCCACTAAATAGTTTTTCTTCTTTTCCAACGATATCGATTAAAACTAATTCATTGGCATGTTTCATGGCAATTTCAACCGATTCGGCTAAACGGTTTCGAATGTCTGGTTTGATGACCAAACGGTCTACAATGAGATGTACATTGTGTTTTTTCTTTCGATCTAATTCTAGGTCATCGGTTAGTTCCACAGTTTCTCCATCAATTCTAGCACGGACAAAACCTTCTTTTACAAAGTCTTCTAATAATTTGGTAAATTCTCCTTTTCTTCCATGAATGACTGGTGATAGGACTTGAATTTTGGTTCCTTCTTCTAATGCCATAATGGTATCTACAATTTGGTCGATGGATTGTTTTTCGATTTTTTTGCCACAGTTTGGGCAATAAGGAATACCAATTCTTGCATATAGTAGACGAATGTAATCGTATATTTCTGTTACGGTTCCTACGGTAGAACGAGGATTTTTTGAGGTTGTTTTTTGGTCAATGGAAATGGCAGGTGATAATCCTTCAATTAGTTCCACATCTGGTTTTTCCATTAGCCCTAAAAATTGTCTTGCATAACTTGATAGGCTTTCTACATATCGTCTTTGCCCTTCTGCATATAAAGTATCAAATGCCAAAGATGATTTCCCGTGACCCCGAAAGTCCTGTAATAACTACTAGTTTATCCCTTGGTATTTCTAAATTAATATTTTTTAAATTATGTTCCTTTGCTCCCTTTATTACTATTTTATCGTTCATCTTTCCCCCCAGCATGCTTGTTTTATTTCTTATTATGATTACATGCAAGGTATATTATACTATATTAATTTGTTTTAAACAAGTGTTTGTGTGATTTTTTTCAATTTTCGATACAATAAATAAAGTAACCAAATACCCTTATTTTCTCTTATTTCATTATTCTTCTTTTTGATTTATACAAAAGATTTAAAAAATTGTGATTTTAAATAATCTTCTTTTTGGAAAACAATTCTTAAAATTGTAATCTGATTATTATGAATTTTGTAAATAATTATGTATTTTCTATGAACAATCCTTCGATAATCTGTCTTTGTTTTTTTCTCATAGAAAACTCTTTGATACAGTCTTGGCATACGTTTTATATCATCATATTTTATATACAACTCTTCTGAAAATTTCTGTGCATTTTTGTTCGATAAATGTCCCATTGCCTTTGCCAAATCTATATCTGCATCGTCTGTTATAATAAGTTTATATATTGGCACCATATAATTCCTTTAACCTTTCACGATATTCTTCTAATGTATATGTTTTTTCTCCATTCTCAAGATGTTCTTCTGCCTCACGTATAGCATTTTTAATGTATTGCATATACAATTCATCGCCTATTTTTTTCTTAAGTCTTTTTTCTTGGATGTTTTCTTTAAAAATACCAAATATGCTTTTGTAACTTTTTAATGATACTTGTTTTAACATATTTTCACCACCTTATTCTTAACTTTAACATATTTTCTTATTTTATACAAGATATTTTTTCATTTTCTATATGAATAGAGAGTGTCTTTCATTAACAATGACACTCTCTTTACCGTTATACTAGCGGTCTTGTGTTGTGCCTATTCAGAACTTAAGCACGGCGGATGTGGAGGCTTTCTACGTGTTACACTTTTTATTCCCTTGGTAACTCTTATCAAATTACCAGGAAGATGTTCCACATGAACATGCTCCGGCTCTGCCTGTCTGTGTAAGTTTTCATTTTCGATGTCTTTCATCATCATCTCGTCCTCCTTGAAAATTTTTAGCACTATAACACACACTGTTTTTCAGTGTTATTTTTATTTTACCACTTTACGTAACATTTTGCAATACCTTTCCGTGGAATTCCGATTACGGTTACATTATCTTCTACTGGTTTTGTTACAACTGCATTGGCACCAATTTTTACGTGATTGCCTATTTTTATGGGGCCTAGGATTTTGGCACCACATCCTACCATTACATCATTTCCTAAGTCTGGATGCCTTTTGTTTTTGTCTTTTCCAGTTCCGCCTAGTGTTACTCCGTGGTAAATGGTGCAATCATTTCCTATGGTTGCTGTTTCTCCTATAACAATTCCCATTCCATGGTCGATGAACAATCTTCTTCCTATTTTGGCACCAGGATGAATTTCGATTCCCGTTAAAAATCGGGCTATTTGTGAAATTAGCCTTGCTAGGAAGAATAGTTTGTGTGTATAGAAAAAATGTCCCATACGATAGAATAGTAACACATGAAACCCTTGGTATAGCAAAATCACATATAAAATATGCTTTGCCGCAGGGTCTTTTTGTTGTATATTTTTGGCATCTTCATATAATTCTTTCCAAATTCTCATCCCTCTCACCTCACTTATCATATGAAATCCAAACGAATTTGTTGCACGTTTTGCCTTTTTTCGCATATATTATCGTAAAAGAAAAACAAGGAGGACATTTATGTGTGGTTTTGTTGGATTTGTAAATCTAGAACACGATTTACAAAATAGACGAGAAATTTTAACACGTATGACAAAAAAATTAGCAAAACGTGGACCAGATGAAGAAAACTTCTATTTAGCTCCACGGAGTTAATTTCGGACATAGGCGTTTAATCATTCTTGACCCCAAAAATGGCGGTCAACCTATGAGTGTAAAGCATGGTGATACTACTTATACCATTGTATATAACGGACAATTATACAATGCCAAAGAACTTCGTGAAGAACTACAAAAAAAGGGGCATACTTTTAAAGGATATTGTGATACAGAGGTTGTTTTAAAAGCTTACATAGAATGGCGGAAGTGACATTATAAAAGACTTTAATGGTATTTTTAGTTTTGCGATTTGGAATGAACAAAAGCAGGAATTATTCTTAGCAAGAGACCATTTCGGTATAAAACCACTTTATTACAGCCTTGCCGAAAACAATCTTGTTTTTGCCTCAGAAGTAAAAGCACTTTTGGAACATCCATCCATTGAAGCCAAAATCAACCAAACTGGAATTTGCGAATTATTTGGTATTGGTCCTGCCCATACCCCTGGCACTTCTGTGTTTAAAAACATCTATGAAGTAAAACCAGCTCATTTTATGGTATATCATAAAGACGGAATGCACGAAGAAGAATATTGGAAATTGGAATCTAAACCTCATACCGACGATTTTGAAACGACTTGCCAAACAGTTCATACTCTACTAGATGATGCCATAAAAAGACAACTTGTTTCCGATATGCCACTTTGTGCTATGCTTTCTGGTGGCTTAGATTCTAGCATTATTACTGCCTATATTTGCAATTATTACAAGGAAAACAATTTACCAAAATTAAATACCTATTCGGTGGATTATGTGGATAATGATAAAAACTTTACCAAAAGTGATTTTCAACCAAATTCGGATAATGAATTTATTGAACTCATGTTACAACATTTCGATACCAATCATCACAAAATTGTCATCGACACCCCTGAACTTGCAAGTGCTTTAGAAGATGCCATGATTGCAAGAGATTTTCCAGGTATGGCAGATGTAGATTCTTCGATGTTACTATTTTGTAAACATATTAAAAAAGGGGCAACGGTTGCCGTATCCCGGTGAATGCTCGGATGAAATCTTTGCTGGTTACCCTTGGTTTTTCCGTAAAGATGCTCTAAACAGTAACACTTTCCCTTGGTCCATCGCCTTAGACGAAAGGCAAAATCTATTACACCCTAATATTGGTAAACAAGTCCATTTGAAAGACTACATTGATGCTCGCTACCAAGAAAGTCTAGCAAAAGTGGAAATTTTAGATTGCGATTCGGAAGAAACAAAAGAAAAGCGAAAGATTTCCTATTTAACACTAAATTGGTTTATGCAAACCCTACTTGACCGCTCTGACCGTATGAGTATGTACAATGGGTTAGAACTAAGGGTACCTTTCTGCGATTATCGTTTAGTAGAATATATGTGGAATGTACCTTGGGAAATAAAAGCCTTAAATGGCAGAGAAAAAGGACTATTACGCTATGTGGTACGTGATTTACTACCAGACGAAATTGTAAACCGAAAAAAGAGCCCATACCCAAAAACCCACAATCCAACTTACCTAAAAGCCGTAAAAGAAATGTTATGGGATATCATGCAAAAAAAAGACGCCCCAATCAATCAACTATTAAATAGAGAATATATTCTAGAAATTCTAGAAACCGACGGCAAAGCCTTCACACGCCCATGGTTTGGTCAACTAATGACAGGTCCACAATTAATGGCGTATTTGTGCCAGGTTAATATGTGGCTTGAAAGGTATCAGCCTAAAATTGAATTGTAAAGCAAAAAGAGGTCGCAACGCGACCTTCTCTTGCTTAGTGCTATTATCTTTTTTCAACCGAATACATTTCTCTAGTTTTGCATATTGTTCTAGAAAACTTTCTTTCTTCGTTTCTGTCTTTCATTTTTGGCGTAGGATTAATATCATTTGCATATGTCTCTAATATAACTGGACCCAACACCATTACAATAATAGCAATCGACATTAAAAGATGTTCTGCCATGTTATTTTCCTCCTGTTTTAGTAAATATTGCCATTGTTAATCCTGCTACAAGCTTATATTCCATTTTATCCTTATAAGCTCTTGGTTTCATAACATCATAAAAGGAGTTTCCTTTGTTTTTTTTTCGTATGTCTTCTCTTTTTTCCATTTTCACCTCCTGCCATTTCGGCTTTTGCTTGCTAATAGTTTCATCTATATAGACTTATCTCAATATTGCTAAGATAAGAGGATTTTCTACTAAATTTCATGTTATTATATTAACATAATTTCATCTCAATTTCAACTAATTCTACTCATTTTCTCTATTTCCCTTGTGGTAACTTGTTACTAGCCATTTTCTTACTTTCAGTTTTTACTCTTCTTTCTAATTTCTTTAAATCTTCTGCTGGTTTTAGATTTTCTGGCTTTATTCCTCTTTTATTTAACATACTTCTTACACTCAAATTATTATCTATGTGTTCATCTGTTATGCTCTCTTCTCCATACATATCTTTCTCGGTTACATTATAGTTAGTCATTTCTGTTGCTAAATTTTTTGCTGCTATTGTTAAAGTTGGTAAAAAATCTGCAAGTGGTCTATTTTCTTTTACATCATATTTTGCTTTCATTTGCATAGTATTTAATCCTCCAAATAAAGCTGAATCTCCTTTTGAACGAATTCTTGCAAACCCTAAATCATCTACTCCTCTTTCATAAATATTTTTTGATAATTGTTTTTCTGATTCTTTCAATTTTTCTCTTGCTTCTAATCTGTTCATTAGTTTTATTCTATCTTCAATTATTTCTTGTTTTCTAGTTTGTACTGCAAAATAACTTTGTGCAAATGCTATTTCTTCTTTTTTAGAATCTCCATTTTGAGCAATTAAGTAGCATCCATATCTTGTTAGCATATAGTCTTCTACTTCTCTTTTTGCACTCTTTCCTATATCTATCATTTTGCTAACCTTAGCAAAATGATCATTTTCATTGATACCAGCATTTTTACAAGATTCAATTGCTTTATTAATTACTTCTAAAAAGTTTCTCCATTGAGTATAGCCTAATTGTATTTGTAAATCCCTAGCATACCAAAATTCTACATTTTCGTTTTCTTCTTTATTAATAATAGCATCAAACTTTTCCTTTAATTCCAATATTTTTGCTTTTTTAAATTCCATATACACATCACTCCATATAAAATACTCATAATAGCATATAAATTTATATATTAGTGTATTTATTATTACATTTATTTCATTATTTTTATGATATTATTGTATTTATATTTTAAAACATTTGTTCTTGCTTGTCAAGTAATTTTTTATATCTTATTTAACTTATTAAGTATTATCTTTTCCATTACTTCTTGAAATGTCGGTCCATCTTCACTAAAGGTACGAATTACTTTGTACTCGTCCTTTTTCTCTTTTTTGTTTTCACTTTCCTCTTTATTCATAATATTCTTTTCCTTTCTTTTGTATTTTGAGGTAATCACAGTATTAGTTTTTGTTATTTTTACAAAATTTATTAAAAAATGTACATTTTGCATTTTCCGTATTCTTTTACAGGCTCTAATCATATCTCTTCGTGTTATTTTCTGACACCCCATGACAGGTCCACAACTAATGGCATACCTATGCCAAGTAAACATGTGGCTTGAAAAATATCAGCCGAAAATTGAAATGTAAATATTAATTTTATTATAAAAATTCTCTTATTGTAAAAAATAGCCCTGTCAAACTGGGCTATTTTCTACATATGATGATATTATAAGTCCTATGATATCTTTTTCTTTTTGTGTTAATTTAGAAACTTGTTTTGCTAAATCGAATACTAAGCTAAAGTCCTGATCCGGCATATTGCACAGTTTCAATACTATTTCTTTAGTATTAATTTCGTTACATGAAACTTTTGTCATTCCCTCGATTTGTTCAGAATATCCCACCTCTTCAGCCATTTTAGCAAAATTCAAATTTAAAATTTCACAAATCTTGTTTAGTACTTTCAGCGACGGTATTTGTTTACCTTTTTCAATCCTACACAAGTATATAGGTGTTACACCTACCATTTCAGCAAAATTTTTTGCGCTTAATAGTTTTCTTTTCCTTGCCTCTACTATTATTTCATACCACTTATTCATCTTATTTCCTCCTGTTAATAATTATTGTTTATTATTATCTATAAATAAGCCTGCCTAAAGTAGCACAGGAGAATTTTTACTAATTTTAATACTACTATATTAACATAATTTTACTGCAATTTCAACTAAATTTACTCATTTTCTGGGCATATTCCTTATCTTCTATTCTAGAAATCGCAAAACATTTCTTGCCTATATCTTTTTATTCTTAATACCAATACGCTAACTTCAAAAATGAATTCACTAATTTTGCCTGTTCCTGCAATTCTTCCTCTTCTGACACATTGTATTTCTTTCCTTGCATATTTCTTGAACTTAAAGTCCATAGAAATGCCTTTAATTTAGGAAATCTCTCTACATTTTCTTTCATAAAGCAAATTAAATCACATAATTTCTTAAATGCTTCACTTTGCTTTTTTTCTTCTTCTTTGTATTTTTCAATATCGACTATTAATTCTAATGGCTTTGCTACTTCTAACCTATAATTTTTTTCTTCAAAAGAATTTATAAAATTTTGATAACTTTCACAAAACACTCTATACATTATACTTCTCCCTAAATATTTTCAATTTTTTCTCGAATTCGGTCCTTTTGCTTTCAAATAAATCATCTCTATTTAAGACCTCTTCTATAACATTATTAAGAATTTCTTTATCACATTTTGGTATCATTTGATCTAAATCTTCTATATCTTTTGATTCAAGTCTTATTATTTTACTTATTACAATATCTTCTTTTGAGAGAATATAAACATTAATATATTGAAACTCCTCTAATTTTATTGCTCTTTTTTTATAATTTGGTGATAATATTGTACTTTGATATTCTAACATATCATAATCTCTTAATAACACAAATACTTTCCCATATTTAGCAGGATAACCTAAATCAACAAAATCTATATCTAGTGTTGCTCTTGTTGTATATTCTCCTAATATGCATGCTCCACCTCCAACAATATAAATATCAAATGGCTCAAGTTTAAACATTTTTGTTACTTCTTCCATTTCATGAATTACTTGCATTAAATTATCCTTAATCATACATTTTCCCCCTAGTTATATTTGAGTATATTTTACACTTTTTTAACTATTTTATCAATTAATTTTACAAAATATAAATAAATATGTAGCTTGAAAGATATCAGCCAAAGATTGAAATCTAATACGGGCAAAGCGGTCGCAACTAGCGACCGCTTAAACATCTTACACTTCAATAATTTAAAATTGAAAAAGCCTTGCCACATCACTATCTAACATTACTTGTTTTCCTCTTATTGTATAAATTAAATTTCTAATATTCTCTATTTCATATGTTATTACATTTTCTTCTTCATTGATTGGTGCAATATTACTATTTTCTTTTTCCATTAACATCACATCCTACCTTCGATTCGATATAATTTTAAAATATTTGTTTTGGTTTGTCGAGTTTTTTTATCTTTTTTGCAATAATAATTTACTTTTTTGTTAGAATAATATAGAATACTTATATAATATATCGAAATAAAGGAAGTTTTATCATGTACACATATGTTTCAAATTCACGGTAATGATACCATTACGCTTGCAAAAAACTTGGCAAGCAAATTAAATACTGGTGATATTGTTGTTTTATCTCGGCAATTTGGGTGCTGGTAAAACAAAATTTACCGAAGGTTTTTTAAGTTATTTTGGGCTTGAAGAAGAAATTTCTAGTCCTACTTTTACGATTGTAAACGAATACCATATAAACACCTTAAATATCTATCATTTCGATGTTTACCGCCTATCTTCTTGTGATGAATTTTATGCCATTGGTGGAGAGCAATATTTTGATAATGGTATTTGCCTTATTGAATGGGGCGAACAAATTGAAGAAGCTTTGCCAAAGGAATATCTACAAATTCGCTTTACACGTGACTTTGAAAATGAAACAAAACGAACCCTAACCCTTGAACCTCACGGAAAAAAGTATGAAACTATTTTAAACGAACTTCATTTATAAAATATGCTAATAAATAACACTACATATAAAATTAGTAAAACAGAAAGGATAAAAACAAATTATGAAAATTTTAAGTATCACCACCTCTTCTAATGTATGTGCCGTCGCTATTTTAGAGGACACTACTTTAATAAAAGAATTACAAATTGATGATGCCAATACGCATTCAGTAAAATTAATGCCCCTTATTGGAGATTTATTTTTACAAACAAACTTATCAATTTATGACATCGACTTATTTGTTTGTGACAAAGGACCCGGCTCTTTTACTGGTATTCGTATTGGCATCTCTACCATAAAAGCTTTTGGGGATGTTACCAAAAAACCAACTCTTGGCATTAGTTCTCTTACCTCACTTGCCTACTCCTCTAAAAGGGAAGGGCTTATTTGCTCTTTAATCGATGCCAAACATGATAATGTTTATTATTCTCTTTATGAATTAAAAAACGGAATTTACACTCAAATAGGAAAATTTTTAGCCGATACCATTTCTAATATTACAGAAATATTAAAAATTTGTAATAAACCTGTCTTATTTGTCGGAAATGGTAGCACGATTTACAAAGATGTGTTAAAATCATCTCTGAATGAAAATGCCATTTTTCAAGATGATGTCATTTCAATAAGTGCTTATTCTACAGGGCTTGCTGGGTTTGCTACTTTTCAAAAACAGGAAAACTCACCTTTACAGCCTCTTTATTTAAAAAAATCGAATGCCGAAAGAGAAAGAGAGGAAAAAAGCAAATGCTAACCATACGCCCCATGTTACTTTCCGATTTAGAGGAAATCGAAGAAACCTTAACAACTGATTTTGATGATTTTTGGACAGTTTCCGTGTTCAAACAAGAATTACAAAATGAACATTCCGAATATTTCGTCTGTTTACAAGATAAAAAAATCGTTGGTTTTGCTGGTATTTGGACCGCAGTTGATGACATTCATATTACCAATCTTGTGACAAAAAAGACCTACCGAAACCATGGAATTGGTACAAAACTTTTAGAACATATTCTCAAAATCGCCAAAGAAAAAAACCTACCTAGTCTTACATTAGAAGTAAACGAAAACAACAAATCGGCAATTTCTATATATGAAAAACATCATTTTCAAAAAATTGGACAAAGGAAGAATTATTATAAACAAAATGAGAATGCTATTATTATGACATATTATTTTTAATAAAGATAGGAGAAGAAACGAATGAAGAAAAATGAATTAAACTACCATCAATTAAAAGATTATTGTAATCCAAATGTATTTAAATTTAAAGATACATCCGAAATTGATGCAATCGATACGGGAATTGGACAAGAACGTGGTATTAAAGCACTAGAATTTGGAATTAGTGTCGATGTAAAGGGATACAACTTATACTTAGAAGGTCCTGATGGTGTTGGAAAAACTATGTACACGAAAAATTATCTAAAACGTATTTCGAAAAAAGAAAAAACCCCTTCTGACTGGTGTTATATTTATAACTTCGATAATCCCAATGAACCAATTGCCGTTTCTTTTAATGCAGGACTTGGAAAAGAATTTCGAGATGACATGGAGAGTTTTATTAAAGATATCAAAGCCGATATTAATAAGACCTTTAGTAACGAAGATTTCGAAAAGGAAAAGACCTTAATTAAACAAGAATTTGAACAAAAGCGTTCTTCCCTATTAGAGAAACTAAATAAAGAATCGATGAAATATGGTTTTCAAGTGAAAACTGCTCAAAATGGTATTTATATGATGCCTGTTATTGATGGAAAAACGATTGAAGAAGACGAGTTTGATAAATTAGATGATGCTATTAAAAAGGATTTTGAAAGTAAATCTGGTATTGTACAAGAACAAATTTTAGCAACCATTGCTGAAATTAAAGCTATTGAGAAGGCCTCCGATAAAAAAATTGAAGAATGGCAATCCAATGTAGCCTTACTTACCATCAATACCCATATTAATTATATTAAATCGAAATATAAACGTAATAAAAAAGTAAATAAATTTTTAGATAATGTGAAAAAAGACATTCTAAAAAATGTTCCATTATTTATGGAACCACAACCAAATGCACAACCTGTACAAAACCAACCAGGTCCACGTCAAGAACCAAAACAACCTTGGCTTAATTATCGTGTTAATTTATTTATTGATAATAGTGAATTAGAGGGTTCTCCTGTTGTAATGGATTCCAACTATTCCTACCATAATCTATTTGGAAAGCTAGAATATGAAAACTATTATGGCTCTTTGAAAACCGATTATACCATGTTACAACCTGGACTTTTGCACCGTGCAAATGGTGGATACATTATGCTACAAGCAAAAGATTTGTTATCCAATGCCCTATGTTATGATGCCTTAAAAAAAGCTTTGCGTATTAAAGAATTGAATATTGAAAATGCAGTTGACCAACGTAGTTCTATGGTAATGATTTCTTTAAAACCGGAGCCAATTCCACTAGATTTAAAAGTAATTTTAATTGGCAGTTCAAATATTTACCATACCCTACTTGCTATGGATTCGGATTTTAAGAAACTATTTAAAGTAAAAGTAGAATTTGAAGATGACGCACCAAAGAATGAGGAAAATGAATTAAAACTTGCTCGTTTTATTCATGGTTTCTGTGAACAAGAAGAATTGCCACCTTTAGATGCAAGTGCTGTTGCAAAAATGGTAGAATATTCTTCCAAACTTGCCAATAGTAAGAAAAAGTTATCCACCAGATTTAATGACCTTTCTGAAATTGTAGCAGAATCTTGTACTTGGGCAAAACTAGCAAAATCTAAAGTAGTAACGGCAGATTTTATTACAAAAACCTTAGAAGAACGAATTGACCGTGTTAAAAAATACGACTCACGCTATACAGAAATGATTCGTGAAAACACCTTATTAATTAACACTTCTGGTGCAAAAGTTGGGCAAATTAATGGATTAACTGTTATGACAATTGGTGATTACTCCTTTGGTAAACCATCTAAAATTACAGTAAATACCTATACTGGAAAATCTGGTATTATTAATATTGAACGTGAAGTAGAACTTTCTGGCTCTTCTCATTCCAAAGGTGTGTATATTTTAAGTGGATATATTGGCGAAATGTTTGCACAAGATATTCCATTATCGCTAACGGCTAGTATTTGTTTTGAACAATTATATAACGGAGTCGATGGCGATAGTGCCTCTAGTACCGAATTATATGCCCTACTTTCTAGTTTATCTGGTGTACCAATTAACCAATCCATTGCCGTTACTGGGTCTGTAAACCAAAAAGGTGAAATTCAACCAATTGGTGGCGTGAATGAAAAAATAGAAGGCTTTTATCAAATTTGTAAAATGAGAGGATTAGACGGTTCTCATGGAGTCATGATACCCGTGCAAAACGTAGATAACCTAAGCTTATCGGATGAAATTGTAGAAGCCTGCAAAAAAGGAACTTTCCACATCTACGCTGTTTCTTCCATTGAAGAAGGAATAGAAGTATTAACTGGAGTTCCTGCCGGAAAAAAAGACAAAAACGGACACTTCCCATCCGGAACTGTAAATGCCCTTGCTTATGAGAGGCTAAAGAAATATGCGGAGGTTAGTAGGCAATAAAATAAAACTGACAAATCGTTTGATTTGTCAGTTTTATTTTATTGCTCTGTTTTTGTTTCTTCTGCCTTTGGTGCTTCTTCTACTGTTTCAACTACTTCTTCTTTTACTGTATCAACAACTTCTTTTTCTACTACTTCGGTAGTTTCTACTGCTGGTGCTTCTTCTGGAGAGGCAACCGTTTCTGGTACTTGTTCTACAACTTCAGCTACTTCTTCGGTAACTGGTTCTTCTGTCATTTCTTCTTTTAGAACGATTTCTTTGTTTTCAATTCTTGCACCTAATTTTTCTTTTGTCTTCGATGCTTTTCCTATTCTATCTCTTAAGTAGAATAATTTTGCTCTTCTTGCTTTACCTACTCTTACTAATTCTACTTTTTCCACTAATGGAGAATGTACTAGGAATGTTTTTTCTACTCCTACTCCATATGAGATTCTTCTTACAGTGAAGGTTTCGTTTACTCCTCCACCTTGTTTTTTAATGATGATTCCTTCAAATACTTGAATTCTTTCTCTATTTC
Source organism: uncultured Clostridium sp. (assembly GCA_948436025.1). Taxonomy (GTDB): domain Bacteria; phylum Bacillota; class Clostridia; order TANB77; family CAG-508; genus RGIG8482. The sequence goes on from CAOJHH010000012.1 coordinate 23,627, forward strand.
CTTCTTTAATTCTAACATGAACTCTTACGGTATTTCCTACGTCTAATACTGGAACTTTATTTTTTAATTGTTCATGTTCAATTGATTTTATAATATCCATTTGAAAATTTTCCTCCTTCTTCAATTTTTTTCTTTCAAATTTCTGATATATTCTAATTCTTCTTTGGTAAGATTTTCTTTCCTTAATAAATCTGGTCTTTTTTGATGGGTTATTTCTAACGACTTTTCTCTTCTCCATTTTTCAATGTTTTCATGATGACCGAGATTTTAAAATCTTAGGTACTTCTCTATTCTTAAAAACTTCTGGTCTTGTGTATTGCGGATATTCTAGTTTGCCATTAACAAACGATTCTTCTTTTATCGAATCATTACTTAGCACTCCATTTACATATCTTGCAACACTATCCATTACCACCATGGCTGGAAGCTCTCCTCCTGTTAGAACATAATCACCAATTGAAATTTCCTCTGGAGCAATTTCATCAATTACTCTTTGATCAATTCCTTCATAATGTCCACATAAAAGAATGATATGGTCGCTTTTAGCTAATTCTTGCACTTTTGCTTGGTTTAAAGTTTTTCCTTGTGGTGTTAAATAAATTACTTTGGAATGTTCCTTTTTTACCGAAAGGTAGGCATCATATACAATATCTGGTCTTATTACCATTCCTGCACCACCACCATACGGCGTATCATCTACTTTTAAATGCTTATCTTTTGAAAAATCTCTTATATTGGTAATACTTATCTCAATATAATTGTTTTTCACAGCTCTTCCAATGATACTTTCCTTCAGTGGTGTAAACATTTCAGGAAATAAAGTTAAAACATCAAATTTCATTTTTTGTTTTTTCCTTTCTACACGATCCCCCTGCTATCTTAACCCCTCTAACAAATGAACTATCATTTGTTTATTGTCAATATCCACTTTTTTTACGACTTGCCCGAATGGCTGGTAATAAAATCTGTTTTCCTTCTTCATTTTTTACCACATAAATATCGTTACTCCCCGTTGGATAAACATCGGTAATTTTTCCTAACATTTCTCCTTCTTCTGTCGTAACTTCCATCTCTAACAAATCAGCAATAAAATAAGTGTCTTCTGGTAAGTTTACTGCATCTTTACGGTCTATTTTTAGATAACAATTTCGGTATTTTTCTGCTTCGTTAATATCATCAATTCCTTTTAGTTTTAATAATACCATCTGTTTATGATACTTTATTTCTTCAATTTCAAAGGTTTCTAAGCCTTTTTTTAACTGAAGATAAATTTGTCTTAGGTCTTCAAAACGACGTATATTATCTGTAAAAGGTTGTACTTTTACAAATCCCTTTATTCCATAAGTATTTACAATTTGACCAATTTCCATTAATGTTTCCATTTTGCTTCCTTAATCTTCTATAAATTCAATATTTACTTTTTGGTTTTCTTTGCTTCCAATTGCTTTTGCAACAGTACGAATTGCTTTTGCAATTCTTCCTTGTTTTCCAATTACTTTTCCCATATCTGAATCTGCTACTTTTACATGAAATTGTATCACATTTTCTTTTTGGTCTTCCGTAATCTGAACTTGTTCTGGACTGGCAACTAAGTTTTTAATCATAATTTCAAGCATTTCTTTCATAAATTTGCTCCTCCTAGTTTGCTTTTTCAATTAAAGCTTTTACGGTATCGGTTGGTTTTGCACCATTTTTGATCCATGTTTCTACTTTTTCTTTATTAAGTACGATAGTAGATGGTTCTGTCATTGGATTGTATGTACCAATTTGTTCAATAATTTTTCCATCTCTTGCTCTTCTTGAATCTGCAACAACAATATGATAGAATGGGGCTTTTTTTGCACCTACTCTTTGTAATCTGATTTTTACCATTTTTTATTCACCTCCTACAAATGTATTTATTTATAAATTTAAAAATTGAATGACGTTCTTACATTTTAAATCCCTTCAAGTCTTCTGGATTTATGCCTTTTAACATATTTTTCATACCTTTGTTGTTTTTCATTTTCTTCATCATTTTCTGTGTCATTTCGAAAGAATTCATAAATTTATTTACTTCTTGTACAGTTACTCCTGCACCTGTTGCAATTCTTTTTCTTCTAGAACCATTTAGTATTTTGGGATTTCTTTTTTCTTTTTTGGTCATAGAACAAATAATTGCTTCTATTCTTACAAATTCTTTATCATCAATTTTAACATCTTTTAAGGCATTCATTCCTGGTATCATTTTCAAAATTGAAGAAAATGACCCCATTTTCTTCATTTGCCTTAGTTGTGTTAAATAATCGTCTAAGTCAAATTCTTGCTTTCTTAATTTTTGTTCTAGTTTTAAGGCTTCTTCTTCATCAAAAGCTTCTTCTGCCTTTTCTATAATGGAAAGCATATCTCCCATGCCTAGAATTCTAGATGCCATACGTTCTGGGTGAAATACTTCAATATCGCTTAATTTTTCTCCGGTAGCTGCAAATTTGATTGGTCTTCCTGTAACTTTTTTTACCGATAATGCTGCACCACCACGGGTATCACCATCTAATTTTGTTAGGATTACCCCATCAATTCCAATTTCTTCATTAAAGGAAGTTGCTACATTTACAGCATCTTGCCCTGTCATGGCGTCTACTACTAATAAAATTTCATATGGTTTTACATTGGATTTTAGATTTTTTAGTTCTTTCATCAATTCTTCATCAATATGTAGTCGACCTGCGGTATCGATAATAACCACATCGTTTAGTTTGGAAATGGCAATATTCATAGCTTGTTTGGCAATATGCACGACATCTTTTGATTCTTCGTTTGCAAAAACAGGAATGTTTAATTGTTTTCCTACTACTTGCAATTGTTTGATAGCTGCTGGACGGTATACATCGCAGGCAACTAGTAATGGATTTTTTCCTTGCTTTCTTAGTAGATTGGCAAGTTTTCCTGCTGTTGTGGTTTTTCCAGACCCCTGAAGCCCCACTAACATAATAATCGTAGGAGGGTTTGGATTAAAACTAATTTTACTTTCCGTTCCTCCTAGCAGTTCCACTAACTCATCTTTTACAATTTTAATAACTTGTTGTCCTGGTGTTAGTGACTTTAGCACCTCTTGCCCAAGCGCTTTTTCATTCACACTTGCCATAAAATCTTTTACGATTTTATAATTAACATCGGCCTCTAACATAGCAAGTTTTACTTCTCTTAGCATTTCTTTTAAGTCGCCCTCTGTAACTCTTGCTTTTCCCTTAAACTTTCTTGTTATTTCTTGCAATCTGGAAGATAATCCTTCAAAAGCCATAATTCCTCCTTGTGACTTGAATGGTTATACCAAACAATTCAATTCTTTTTTCACATGTTCTAAAATACTAGCAATTTTCTTATCCGAAAATTTCGTTTCAATTTTCGATAACTCCGCAAGTATTTTTTCAATTTGTTGTTCTTGTTCTAACGTCTTTTTCATCATACCTAGCTTTTCTTCATATTCGAAAAGTTTTGCTTCCCCCTTCATGATATTGTCCCTTACTGCTTGCCTTGTTATTTGATAATTCTCTGCAATTTCCGATAAAGAATAATCGTTATTATAATAATCCTCTAACACATGTAATTGCTTATCGGTTAACAATTTTCCATAAATTTGGCATAGCATACTTATCCTAACATTTTTCTCCATATGATTACCTCTTATTTTGTAATGCTAATATACTTTACACCATTTTTCATATTTTGTCAATAGGTTTTTCTATTTTTATTTACTTACCATTTTAGAATATTTTTATTTTATATTTAAAGATAAGTAACTAAAAAAATAGTCACTTATCTCCTAAACAGATCAAAAATAAATTATATACCCTTCAAGGACATCTTTTGGATTTTCTTCAGGTTCAACCTTGTACCCCACATCCTGTAATTTCTTAATGAAATTATGAAATTCTTCAATGTAATATTCATCAATTACCCAACACTTTTTGAACCCCCTAATTCTACTTGTGTCGAACATTGTAATTTTATGCGAACCTACATTAACACCACAACTTTCATTTTTGGTAAGTATAATATCCGTTATATAGCTACTTTCAATATCATATACATCATCGTTATAAGCTATTTCTTTTATTTCGTCAACTATTTTTCCAAAATACTCTGTCATACGTTGTTTTAAACTTAATTCCTTAATTATTCTTTTTCTTTCCTCTTCTAAGTTATAAAATTCCTTTTTCTCTGTCCGTTCTAGCATAGTAATTTCCTCCTTATACTATAGCAATTATATTTTCTTGCTTATTGCAATTGGTCAAATTGTATCACATTTACATAATTATTGCAAATTTCCATAAACCTCTTCTTTTTTATTTTTCACTCTTTTAAACACTGTCTTACTATTCAAATCTGTAATTTCGTATAAAATGTTATTACCCACATATTCATCCTCAAACAATTCTTTTATTCCTTCCTTGTCTTGTTCTTCTATTTTATCAATATAAATATGTGTATATTCTCCACTTTCTAGTATTTGTTTTAATGTATCTTTGTTTTGAGGAATTCTAGGCATAGAACCAGTTATTTTTACTGGCATCATTACGTATTGATTCATAGAAAGCAAATACTCTCCATCTGTTCCTTTTCCATAAATATATAAAATTCTTTCTTTTCCTGTTAACATAGATTGATATTTTTTCATTTTTGTATAAGAGGCTCTTTTCATATTAGATGTTATTACATAATTTTTTTTATTTATATACTTATTTACTATGTTTTCTTGTGGTAATAAAATCATTAATATGATATAAATTATAAAAATTGTCTTACCGTAATTTAGTTTATTATTTCCTTCTAACCATATATCAACTTGAAAAATCACATTTGCAAGTAAAATAAGACTGACATATCTTTCAAAAGATGTTAATATTTGTGATGTTTCAAAAATGCTAAAATATGTTATAAATAATCCTATTAAATAGAGTGGTACTGTTCCTAACATAAAAAACAAACCATACATATTTGTTTTTTGCTTTTTAGATAAGTAAATAGATGTCCCAATAAGAATAGATGCTATTTCTAAAATGGTTAAGTTTTTATCTGTTAACACTTTTCCCAATATAACTTTCTTTATAAATGTTTGTGAAACATCTCCTATTTCTATTCGCTCTTTGTTTTCACTTTGTATATATCCTATAAAATCCCATCTTTTTTCACTATTTGATACCTTGATGTACCAACTACTCAATAACATTATGGAAACAACTACGATTCCTAACATTCCTATTATTTCTCTTTTTTCTTTTCGCACTTTAATAAGTATGGCTATAATTGCTAATAATGCTAGTGGTATGCCAGTCGTTTTTGTTAATATAACTATAATTGTATAACTAGCTATCGTAATTATTTTAAACCATATATTTTCTTCTTGCTTTAATCCGTGAAAAATCATCATTCCAAATGCAATTCCAATCATTCCATCTACTAATATGTCATAATAGAAATTTTTATAAAATATCATTGGTATGCAAATAATTAGGGGAACAATATAAAACATTTTTTGCCATTGTTTCTTTTTCCATTCTACTTGTTTCATCATAGGAATTACCATAGAAAAATATAAAATATTCTGTGCAGTTATACTGATATCTTCTTTATAACTATTTTTAAAGAATAAAAACAAATATTGAAATATTGCCGTAAATGGTGGATACTCATTAAATACTACAACTGATTCTGGATTTGTTCCATATGTACCATATTGAAACATATTCTTTATAATTCTTGCCCAATGATTAAATTCATCATAATTTTCAAAAATCCTACCCTTATTCATAACAACACTAATTACACATAAAAGCACATAAATAGCAAGTCCTGGCGTAAAAATTCTATCCGCAATTTCTTTTAGTTCTACTATATCCTTTTTTCTACAAATAGCACACAAAATCATAGCTGTCTTTATAACAGCTATGATTTCTACTATCATCATTCCTATCCTTAAACTATCAAATAATCCAGCCACAAATACAATTAAAACAATCTCAACTATTGCAATTGGTATGGTTTGTTCGATTCTTTTTTTCGTATAAAGTATTATTGCTGTAGCATAAATTAATATTACTAAAATTGATACAATATACTCCATTTATATCTCCTATTTTTCTTTCAACAACCAATTAACTGTAGCACCGAGCATTTACCCAATTTTCTTGCCAATCTTCTGGCTTCTCAGCAAAATTACAATTTACTACCTCAGCATGAGTAAATGCTCTATATCCAATATATTCTACATTACTTGGAATATACACTTCCTTTAGAGCAGTACAATATCCAAAAGCACTAGAGTCAATACTGTTTATGCTTTCTGGAAAATCCACATGTTCCAGTGAAGCACAGCCCGAAAAGGCACCATATTTAATTTCAGTTATACTTTTAGGAAATTTTATGTTTTTCAATAATTTACAGTCCTCAAATGTTCTTTCCCCAATTCCCTTTAGAGAACTTGGAAATTGGATTTCTTCTAATGCAAGACTCCTCCAAAACACATTACCTCCAATATATTCTATACCATCTGATATAACAACTTTTGTTATAGTATTTTGATCACGACCATAGACAGCCTCAGACGGAAGCGTTGTAATAGAGGTATCCCAAATCGACGTTCCCAAACCATCGGTCGGTTGCCCACTTAATCCATTCAATGAATCAAGTTCTTTTACTGGTAATCCTTCTATATAATTTGGCACTACCACTTCTGTATTTTTCCCTTTATAACGATTTATCTTTACTGTTTGTGTTTCTTCATCTACAGTCCATTCCCAATCGTCTAAATTCTCTGGTTCTACTTTTTTTATTGTATCATCTACTTTAAAACTAATATACTTACTTCCTATTTGTATCGCATTATTTTCATCTGCTTTTATTGTTTCTACTTCCTCATGTGTTAATATTCCTCCGAATTTCCATTTCGGCTAATTTACTTTCCATGCTCATTGGTGTACTGCCTGTTGCAGTTGCTATTTCCCTATCGGTTAGCCACAAATCTCTTTCTTCTTCTACTTGTCCTGCTCTTGTTTCTATTCCTGCCTCTTGTGCTCTTTTTAAAATTCCTCCTTGTCCTATTGTTAGGTTGATTGTTATTGCTGCTAGTATTAATAGCACTATAATTGTAATCACTAAAGCTATTAATGTAATACCGTTACATGATTTTTCTTTCTTATTCATGTTTTTTCTTTTGCCCCCTTTTTTTATTTTTCTTATTGTTTACATTTTTTCCATAAATATGCACATTATCTTCTATTCTTATTGAAATAACAATAGTATTGTAAACATTTTTTCTTATTTCTTTGTCAATATACACATTTATTTATGTCTTTACTTTACCATTATGAATATATATTGTCAAGGGGCGATTTCATTATTTCCTATTTTTTTATATTCTCAATTCTATATTGTCCATCTACGTCTACTGTTATAACCTCTTCTATGGGCAATTTTTGTTCTACAATATATGAAAATCCTTTTTTTAAAGCTTCTCCTTTAAAGTTTTAGGTGGATTTTTTTAATCCACCTAATTCTATTATCACATACTATTTAGTCTCTCTACTGTTATTTTTAGCATTTCTTTATATTTCGCTAATTTTTCCTTTTCTTCTTGTATTTTGCTTTCTGGAGCTTTACTTGTAAAGCCTGGGTTGGATAGCATTTTTTCTCCTCTTTCTACTTCTTTTTCTAGTTTTTCTTTTTCTTTTTGTAAACGATTTTTTTCTTCTTTTAGGTCTACTAAGTCTTCAAACGGCATAAATACTTCCATACCGTCGGCTAGAATGGAAATGGCATTTTGTGGAATGTCTTTCTTTGTTTCTTGTATGATAATTTCGTTTCCGAAACCTAGTTTTGCAATGTATTCTTTGGATTCTTTTATTTGGCTTTGGTAGTCTTTGGTTACAAAAATTAGGTTTGCCTTTTTGGATGGGTGTACATTCATGTTTGCTCTTACATTACGAATACCGATAATGATTTGTTTTAGGTTCTCTATAAAGTCTTTAGTTTCTTCATATTCTACTCTTTTCTTTGTTTTTGGCCAATGTGTTACCATTAAATCCTTTTCATCATAATTTACTAATTTTGAATAAATCTCTGATGTGATAAATGGCATAAATGGATGTAATAATTTTAAGCTATCTCCAAATACATAGTTTAGTACAAAGCTTACTTGTACTTTTTCTTCTTCATTTTGACTATATAACCTTGATTTTGCGATTTCGATATACCAATCACAAAATTCATTCCAAATGAAATTATAAATTTTGTCTAGTGCAATTCCTAAATCGTAGTTTTCTAAGTTTCCTGTTACTTCTTTAATTAGATTGTCTAACTTATTTAAAATCCACCTATCTTCTATTTTTAAGAATTCTGACCTATAGATTCCAGTTTCTTTATCTTTTATTTTCTTTGAAAATGCCATTATTTTCTCATCTTCTGCTAAATTCATGGTAATAAACTTGGCAGCATTCCAAATTTTATTGGCAAAATTAGAGGCTTGATCTAGCTTTTCTGGCATATAGCGAATGTCATTTCCCATGGTGGTTCCAGAAATAACGGAAAACCTTAATGCATCTGCACTATATTCGTTTATGACATCAATTGGATCAACCCCATTTCCTAAGGTTTTTGACATTTTTCGGCCTTCGGAGTCTCTTACAATACCATGGATTAATACGTCTTGAAATGGTACTTTATTGGTAAATTCTAATCCTTGTGTCATCATTCTTGAAATCCAGAACGTAATAATATCAAATCCCGTTACTAATACACTGGTTGGGTAAAATTCTTTGTAATCTTCCGCTTTTTCGTTTGGCCAACCTAGTGTAGAAAATGGCCATAGTGCTGAACTAAACCAAGTATCTAGCGTATCTGGGTCTTGGGTTAAATGGGTACTTCCACATTTTTTACATACTTGTGGCATGGTTTTGGCTACATGAATTTCACCGCAAGCTTCACAGTAGTAGGCTGGTATACGGTGCCCCCACCATAATTGTCGAGAAATACACCAATCTTGAATGTTGTCTAACCAGTGGAAGTATTGTTTTTCATATCGTTTTGGTACAAACCTTGTTTCCCCATTTCTTACGGCATCTGCTGCTCTTTTTGCTAAGTCTTTCATGCTAACAAACCACTGGGTTGAAATTTTAGGTTCAATGGTATGTTTACATCTTTCACATTTTGCTACATTGTGGGTATAGTCTTCTTCTTTTACCAATGCTCCTATTTGTTTTAGCTTTTCTACAATAAGTTTTCGTGCTTCTAGTAATTCCATCCCTTGATATTCCGGTATCAAATTCCCCATTTTGAAATTATCATCAAACACGCTAATTACTTCTAGGTTATGGCGTAATCCTGCTTGATAGTCATTCATATCATGGGCTGGCGTAATTTTTACACATCCAGTTCCAAAGTCTTTTTCTACGAATTCATCGGCGATAATTGGAATTTCTTTATTCATAATTGGTAAAATACAGGTTTTACCGGGTTAAATCTTGGTATCTTTCATCGGTTGGGTGAACTGCAACTGCAGTATCGCCAAGCATGGTTTCTGGTCTTGTGGTAGCTACTGTAATATAACGGTTTTCTCCTTTTATTTGGTAACGAATATGCCAAAGCTTGGAAGGTTCTTCTTTGTATTCTACTTCTGCATCTGAAATAGAGGTGTTACAACTGGTACACCAGTTTACCATACGTTTTCCTTTATAGATTAATCCTTTTTCATATAGTTTAATAAATTGCTCTAAAACTGCATCACTCATTCCTTCATCTAGGGTAAAGCGGTTTCGTTCCCAATCACAAGAACAACCTAGTTTTCTTTGTTGTTCTTGTATGGTACCTCCATATTCTTTTGTCCATTCCCACGCTTCTTTTACAAATTCTTCTCTTCCTAAGTCTTCTTTTTTAATGCCTTGTTTTTTTAGTTTTTCTACTACTTTCATTTCTGTTGAAATAGAAGCATGGTCGGTTCCTGGTAACCATAGAGTTTTATAACCTCGCATTCTTTTAAAACGGATTAAAATATCTTGTATGGTTCCATCTAAGGCATGCCCCATATGTAATTTTCCAGTTACATTTGGTGGTGGCATCATAATAGTAAAAGGCTTTTTTCCTTCTTCTTTACTTGGTTTAAAATATCCCTTTTTCTCCCAAGTTTCATACAATTTTTCCTCAAATTCTTTTGGTTCGTACTTGTCTAATAATTTGTGTTTGTTTTCACACATATCACATACCTCCTTATTTTTGTATCAAAAAAGCCTCACCCTATATAAGGGTGAAGCAATTGTTCACGGTACCACCTTAATTTATGATGTGTATCATCATATCTTAATTAGCTTGTAACGTGGCTTAAACGAATATTTCTACTAAATTTCAAAATATTAACTCCAAAGCTACCTTCCATTTGTCTTTTTTGATAGAAACTTTCAGCCTATGATTTCTACTCTCTTAGCATAAGTGCAAATGTACTCCTCTTTTTCTTCGTTTTTCGTATATTTCTATTTTACTTTGTAAATACAATCTTGTCAAGCCTAAATGTTAAAATAAATTAGTAATGCACCAATTATTGCTAAAATAAAACCCACTATTTTCATTCCTGCTGTTCCTTCATTTTGGTCTCCAAAACTAAATAATTTTTCTGTTAATCTTCGTGCATCAAATACCATAATTACACCTACCAATGCTATCACAACACCAATTCCTACTAATATCATTTTTAACATAACCTTCAACATCCTTTTTTTCTTTGATACCTATATCATATTATGAAAATCCCCTTTTGTCAAGGAGAACGCACAGGCATAGCCTGTGCGCGATTTCAAACATTTAATATTGCACCGATGATATCTTCTACTTTGGAAAACTTAGAAAGCACTGTTGAGCCTTTCGCAACCTGTAAAATCATCTCATCAATTCCTTCTTTGATGATGTCATTCTGTGTTGGCAATCCCAAATTCCGGCTGTTTTTGATATCTGCTAACGTATTTTTAGCTTCCTGAAGTTTGTTTTTTACATATTGGGGTTTATATTCTTTCATTAACCCCAAATATATGGATTCTTCTGAGGTTTCAGGAAATATTCGAAATTGATATGCCATACTTATCATAAGTCTTACACCAATTTCATCATATCTTAAACCTAACTCCTGTACCCTTTGAAGAATTTTCCCATACTCCAGACGCTTTAATACTTTCGTATACATTTTTTCTACGTATACTTTGATAACATCTCTACCATTATCAGAATATTCATGTGTTTCCACCCCTTCTATTAAGTATAACACCGAACATTCTTCTTGCGATAAACCATCACAACGAGAAATAAGATCCTCTTTTTGTATAAGGTCCATACATTTTGCAATCTTCTTTTCCTTGACTGCTCCGCATATTTGCTCATACGTAGCATTAGGAGAAAGAATTTTTTCAATGATCATATGGGCTAAAATTTCTTTCCCCACCTGACCAATTTGCCTTATTCCATTCTCCCGCAGTACTAAGATTACATCACTATAGTAATCTTTCATTTGATTCCTCCTTTTTATAGCATCTATATTAGCATGCTATTTCGTGCTCTGTTGTCGTTGACATAATCAAATATTACCACATTTTGTAAATAAATGCAACCTTTTTTTTTCATATTTCAATACGGTCTTGGAATTTTTCTTTTACCATTTGTTTTAGTAATTTGTTTTCTTCTTGTTCCAATTTTGGGTCTTTTTCTAGTATTTTTATGGCTAAACTTTGTACCATTTTTAATATTTCCATGTCTTCAAATAGGTTGGCTATTTTGAATTCTGGGAGTCCATGTTGTTTGGTTCCAAAAAATTCTCCTGAGCCTCTTAATTCTAAGTCTTTTTCGGAAATGACAAAACCGTCGTTGGTTTTGCTCATTACTTCCATACGTTTACGAATGATTTCCGAATTTCCTTGGTATTTTAAAATACAATACGACTGGTATTCTCCTCTTCCAACTCTCCCACGTAACTGATGAAGTTGTGCTAGCCCAAAACGTTCTGCATTTTCAATTACCATGATACTTGCATTTGGTACATTGACCCCTACTTCAATTACTGTTGTTGCAATTAAAATATCAATATTCCCATTTTTAAATTCCTCCATAATGGCATCTTTTTCTTTGGATTTCATTTTTCCGTGTATGTATTCTACTCGGTACTCTGGAAATACTTCTGTTTTATATTTCTCGGCAAGTTCTAAAACCGATTTTAAATTTAATTCCTCATTTTCTTCTACCAATGGACATACAATATAGGCTTGTCTTCCCTCGTCTACTTGTTTTTTTATGAAATTATTTACCCTCTGTTCTAATCCTTTGGTAACCGCAAAAGTATCAATCTTTTTTCGGTTTGGTGGTAGTTCATCAATTATAGAAATATCTAGGTCTCCATATAAAATAAGGGCTAAGGTTCTTGGAATTGGCGTTGCGGTCATAACTAATACATCTGGATTTTTTCCTTTTTCGGAAATGATTTTTCTTTGGCGTACCCCAAAACGGTGTTGTTCATCTGTCACCACTAATCCTAAATTGCGAAATACAACATTTTCTTCTAAAATAGCATGGGTTCCAATTAGTACATCAATTTCGCCATTTGCTAATCTTTCTAAAATAGCTTCTTTTTTCTTTTTGGTAATACCACTAGTTAACAATTCACAAGTAATTCCCAATGGTTCTAGCACCTTTTTATATTCCTCCATATGCTGGCTTGCTAAAATGGCAGTTGGTGCCATAATGGTCATTTGGTAACCCGATGTTACTGCCTTATATGCGGCAATAATACTAACAATTGTTTTTCCGTGAGCCAACATCTCCTTGTAATAAGCGGTTCATTGGTTTTTCTTTTTCCATGTCATTATCAATTTCTTCTAACACCCTTAGTTGTGCTTTGGTTAAATGAAATGGTAGATTATTGATTACCTCTGACATCTTCGCTTCTTCGGAAAAAGCAATTCCTTTTTCTTCTCCTGTATATTGGCTCTTTAAGGTAAGAAGTGCTAGTTGCATACTAAGTAATTCCTCAAATACCAGCCTTTTTCTTGCTAGAGTAAATTCATCAAAATTTTCCGGAAAATGGATTTTACGAATTGCCTCTTCTAATCCTAGTAAACGATATTCTTGCAATAGGTTTTCTGGCAACGTTTCTCGCAGATACCCTTTTGCCATGTTTAACCCATTTTCAATAATTTGCCTGATGGTATTTTGAGATAGCTGGTAGGTTAATGGATATAATGGAATAATCTTCCCCGTATTTTTCGTTTTTCCCTCATCATCAAAGGTAGGAGACATCATTTCCACGGCTCCATTTTTTTTGGTTACTTTCCCAAAAAAGGAATACGTCTCTCCTAAATGAAATCGACTTTTTAAATAACTTTGGTTATACCAAGTAAGAATCGCACTTGCGGTATCATCTCTTACAATTAATTTATAAATGGTCATATTCCTACGCCTTGTACGAATTTCACTCATTTTCGATACACAAACCGCCTGAATAAGCACTTCTTCTCCCTCTATTGCATCTGCAATTTTTGTTACCTTGCTTCTATCTTCATGGTCACGTGGATAATACGTAATTAAATCCTTTAAAGTATGAATTTCTAACCTACTCAGTAACTTTACACGGTTTGGACCGACTCCTTTTACAAACTGCACCTCTTGGTTTAAATCTATCATCTGTTCACCTACTTTTCTTTTAACTTTGTATATTGTATCATATCTTTTATCTTTTCCCAAGTTTTTCTTGCCAAACTCGTAAAACTTTTATTTTTTCAATTTTTCGACTCTGAGCATAAACAATATACTATGCTTTTTTAATTCACACACCATATTGTTTTTGTACATTTTTTCAAGACAAGTAAAAAGAGAGCGAATTCCATATTTGGGTTATTCGTTCTCTTTTCTTTTTTCATTACTTTCTTATTTCATATACACTAAACTTAGTACAACGTCATTAAAGCATCTTGTAGAACCTTTGGGAATAATGAAATTGCTTTTCTAAAGTCTTCCTCTTCCAAATTTTGCCCACCATACTCATTGAAGATGCTAGTTAATAATGCAAAACTTTCTGGAATTGGCATCGTAAAATCTGTTGTTATGTCCTTCAAATTTGTCATGAAATCTACTAACTGGTTTGAACTTTCTTTTGGAAAATCTGTTTTTTTAGTACTCTCTTCGACAACTCTTACGAATAAATATTTTCCATTTTCTAAGAGTACCTCTACTTTATCCATTAATTTTCGTTGTCCTTCTTGAAAGACTTTAACTTCTCCAAGTTCTGGGCAATATACACAAAAAGATTCAAGAGAAATTTTCGACACATAACCAACATAATGCTCCCCATTATGTTTCATATTCCAATTAGCTCTCAATAGTTTTTGCATTGTGTTGTAAACAGCATTATGCACCATAACTTCGCTTAAAGATAGCCCTTGCATTTTTCCTGATGGCGTATCTTTAGAATTTTCATATTTAGAAATTTTAAAATAAAATATTTGCAATTTTTGTAGTAGCCTTACCGTATTTTTTACATCCTCCTCGGTTTCCCCCGGAAACCCAGTAACAATCTGTGTATAACGAATTTTGTCTTTTAACAATGTAAAATATTTTCTTATTTTTTTTACATCAAATCCAACATTCATTCGTTTTAACAATGGATCACTACCTGACTGCATATCCATACTGATTGCTATAACCACATCATTACAATATATTTCATTTGCAATTTCATCATCCATATCGGATAACGCACAATCCCACACTTCGATTCCTTTTACACCTTCTATTTTAGATATCCGTTGTAAAAGAACGGGAAGCATCTTTTTACCGTAGAGATCAAGCCCATATTGTATTGTATTCAAACCGACAATTCGGAGAAATTTTATCCCTTTCGAAATCAAATCTTCTACTTGAGCTGTAATTTCTTCCATTGGAACACTTTTTAGTGGTCTGTTGGAATAATGCATTCTACAGAATGCACAGTGATTTAAGCACCCATCCGCAATTTTTACTTCTCCAATTATTTGATAATGATTATAAACACTATTACTTGGAATAACGTCTAAAATTTTGCAGATTTCCTCAACTTGATTCTCCATCGGTACAAGATAATCGATCTTGTATTTTTCCAAAAACTTGCGTTTTTCCTCCTTTACAAAGAAAATACAGCCAGTTACTATTACTTTGCAGTTCTCTTTTTTCATTTTTAATGATTTTTTAAGCTCTTCCTCTATTATATCTATATTAAAATCTGAACAACTGCAATAAGGAAAAATACACCAATCCGCATCCCTTATGTTCCGTACTACTTCATACTTCCCTTTACAAGAATTTATTATCTTGTAATAGTTGCTATACATACAAGTCCTGTTTAGTATGCATATTTTCTTCATAGTAATCTCCTTTCTACTTGGTCTATGCCATTTTATCAAATAGATTATCCTGAATCCGTGAACTATATAGAGTGATGTATTTTCATATAAATTAAGAA
>CAOJHH010000013.1 GCA_948436025.1 uncultured Clostridium sp.
TTTTTAGGGCTAATGTTTAAAAATTTTTGGGACATTTTCCAAAATCATTGACAGACATCTATCGACATTTTTTTCATCATTTTTCCATATTTTCCTTATAACTCTTGACTTTTGTATTTGATTAGAATATGATGGTAGCAGTATTTTTATAATTAAGGAGGATTATGTAATGGAACTAAAAGGTTCAAAAACAGAAGCAAATTTAAAAGCTGCTTTTTCTGGAGAGTCAGAAGCAAGAAATAAGTATACCTATTTTGCAAGTGTTGCAAAAAAGGAAGGATATGAGCAAATCGCTGCACTTTTCTTAGAAACTGCAGAAAATGAAAAAGAACATGCTAAAATTCATTTTAAATATCTAAATGGAATTGGGACAACCATGGAAAATCTTGCAGACGCAGCAGCAGGAGAAAATTACGAATGGACCGATATGTATGCTCGTTTTGCTAAAGAAGCAGAAGAAGAAGGATTTAAAGAGATTGCAAATCGTTTTCGCCAAATTGGTGAAGTAGAAAAACACCATGAAGAACGTTATCGTAAATTATTAGAAAATATTCAAGATGGTACTGTCTTTAAAAAAGGAAGTATTGTTATTTGGAAATGCCGTAACTGTGGACATATTCACGTTGGCTTAGAAGCACCAGAAGTTTGCCCTGTATGTGCACACCCAAAATCATTCTTCGAAATAAATGCTGAAAATTATTAGACTATATGTTCAAACTTAAAGATTGGAGAAGTTCTAAAGTTTTTCTTATAAGAACCCCCAGTCGCTCCACGACAGCCCCCTTGTTAAAGGGGCTTTTTTGTAAGGTCTTTGAAGTTTGTTTGCAATCAGTAAGTATAAAATGATAAAAATTACATGATAAGCTTTACTTTATTTTCCCTATTAAATCATAATCTTTCACATCAACAATTTTGCAATTAACAAATTGCCCAATCTTATCGGTTTTCTTGGTTTTATTTTCAATTAATACAACCCCATCACAATCTAATACATCCATATATGTTCTTCCGATATAATACATTTTATTAAAGGAAACTCCTTCGATTAGTACAGTATATGTATTTCCTATTTTTTCTTGCAATTTGGCTTTTGATATTTCTTGTTGTAGTGCCATAATTTGATTATATCTCTTCTTCTTTGTTTGAGAATGAATGTGTCCATTTAATTTTTCGGCTGGAGTTCCCTCTTCTTTGGAATAGGCAAATGCTCCTAGTTTATCAAATTTTACTTCTTTGATAAAATCATATAATTCTTCAAAATCTTCTTTGGTTTCTCCCGGAAAACCTACCATAACCGTAGTTCTTAAGATAACATCAGGAATTTCGTTTCGTATTTTATTTATCACATTTCGTATGCTTTCCCCATCACTATGGCGATTCATTCGTTTTAAAACTGGATTTGCAATATGTTGAATGGGAATATCAAAATAATGGCAAATTTTCTTACTATTTTTTACGGTTTTAATCAGTTCTTCTGTTATGGTTTCTGGATAGGAATACAAGAAACGAATCCATTTTAGTTTTGAAATTTTCTCTAACTCTTTTAATAAACTAGCAAGTCTTGGCTCACCATATAAATCGATTCCATATTTAGTAGTATCCTGTGCAATCACAATCAATTCTTCTATTCCTTTATCCACTAACATTTTTGCCTCTTTTACAATTTCGTCTTGTTGTCTACTAACAAAAGGGCCTCGAATACTTGGAATAGCACAATAGGTACAATGATTACTACAACCTTCTGCAATTTTTAAATAGGCGGTTTTATCTCCTGTTGTAATTCGGCGTTCTTCATATGTTAAATTACCTTTCTTGTTTATATTGGGTAATACACAAGAAACTTCTTTCCAAAAGTCTTCATAATCGTTACACCCAATCCATAAGTCCACCTCTGGAATTGCTTTTTTAAGTTGTTCTTGATAGCGTTTTACCAAGCACCCTGTAGCAATCACATATTGGCAATGTTTCTTTTTATATTCACACATTTCTAAAATCGTATTAATTGCCTCTTGTTTGGCACTCTCAATAAAGCCACAAGTATTGATTAATATGACATCTGCCCTACTTGGTTCATTCACCGTTTCAAACCCATTTTTTTCAAATAAACCAATCATCATTTCTGTATCGACTAAATTTTTACTACACCCAAGTGATATATATCCTATTTTCATATTATGCCTCCTTAGAATAATATTATTTTATCACATTTTGTCGCTTTTTTCTAGACTATTTTGTGGGGTTTCTATATACACGCATATTTAAGATTTTTTTGCATAAACTATTGATTATTAGCTTAATTCATAGTATAATTAAGTTAATAATTAATTATTAGAGAGGGTATGTGCTCCCTATGGAGTGCACCACCCTCTCGCTTTATTTTCGTTTAAATATATTTAGCACTTCATTATCTTTGAGTAATATAATCATATTTACCCACATTCTATTTTTAGCATTATATATTTTCTCTATTTGTAATAAGGCTTGCTCTTTTTTCATCTCTGTTTTAGTAATATCAAAAATAAAGTTGTGTGATTGCTTTTTCTTTTTATTGATAGCAGTATCTAATGTATTTTTTCCATTTCCAAAAATTTGTTTTAAATCAAACTTTTGATTGTTTATGATATAGTCTGGTGTTTGTATTCCTTTAGGTTGTAGTACAACTGGAACAAGATTAACCTTTCCTCCAAATGTTTTGCCTAATACTTTAGCTACCTCCATTTCGCTTTCTGTCGTTTTTAATATTACCTGTCTACCATTAACCCTATATTTATTTCCATCATCATCTATAAAATACTTTCGTTTTTTTACTTGATATTGCCTTTGTTCCTTATATTGATTTGTTATATCTACATATTGCATATCTTTTACCTCTTTATTTTTATTTAGATACATTTTATCATGATTACTTAAGTTTTGTCGATTTTCTATAGACTATTTTATAAAATTTGTTATATAATAATGACATGCAAGGGGCGATTCTACATCGACCCAGAATTTAGGAGGTTTGTTATGACACCACATATTGAAGCAAAATTTCGGAGAAATTGCAAAAACGGTTTTAATGCCAGGAGACCCTCTTCGTGCCAAATTAATTGCCGACACTTATTTCGAAAATGCAAAATTGGTAAGTTCGGTTCGTAACATTTATGCTTATACTGGAACCTATAAAGGAACAGAATTAACCGTAATGGCATCTCGGTATGGGAATTCCAAGCATGGGGATTTATTCTTATGAATTGTACCATTATTATGGAGTAGAAAATATCCTTCGCCTTGGTTCTTGTGGAGGATATACAAAAGATTTAAAAATGTTTGACTTGGTTTTACTAGACCATACTTATACCGAAAGCAATTACGCTCTTTCCATGAACAATGAAAACTGCCATTATATTGGAGCTAGTCCTATCTTAAATGAAAAAATCGAGCATACCTCAAAAACATTATCCATTCCCATTGTAAAGGCAAATACCCTATGTGGAGAAGTGTTTGACCGCTACATGACCAATATGGAAGAAATGAAATCTCGTCTTCCAAAAGAATACAACCTAACTGGCGCTGAAATGGAAGCCTTTTCCCTATTTTATAATGCGCATCTTCTTGGCAAGCAAGCAAGTTGCCTTTTAACTGTCGTGGATTCTTACTACTATAACGAAGAGGCAACAGTAAACCAAAGACAAGAATCATTAGATAAGATGATAACTTTAGGATTAGAAAGTATTATTTTAGCATAAATAGCACTCCTTATTACGAAAGTATCAATGTTTCTTAAGTATCACATCCACAGGCAAAGCCTGTGGATGTGATACTTACTTTTTCAAAATTTGACTTTTTTCGTATTCTATCGTATGATAATACAAATTAGGATAGGAGAATTAATATGTGGAAAGAATTTAAAGAATTTGCTACAAAAGGAAATGTAATAGATTTAGCAATTGGTGTGATTATTGGTGGTGGTTTTCAATCCATTGTAAAATCTCTTGTGAATGATGTGATTATGCCTGTAGTTTCTATTTTCACTGGAAAAATTGATTTTAATGATATGATGATTACCATTGGTGGTGCTTCTATTAAATATGGTTCCTTTATTACCAATACGATCAATTTCTTTTTGATGGCATTTTGTGTATTTTTAATTGTACGATATGTAAATAAGATTAATAAAACTTTAGAGGAAAAATCAAAGGAGTTAAATAAGAAATTAGAAAAAGAGCATAAGTTTTTTAAAAAGAAAAAACAAAAAGAAGAACTTCCTATTCCTACCACAAAGTTTTGCCCCTTCTGTTTATCCGAAATATCTATAAAAGCCTCAAGATGTCCTCATTGTACCTCTGTTTTAGAAGAACCTCACGAAGAGATTGTAGGAGAGCAGTTGGAAATAGGGGAATAAGTAGTTATCGTATTGTTCTTTTTATGTGTAGAGGTCGATTCCCTCATCGACCCTCTTACCAAACACTATTTATCTTTCTTATGAATATGTTTAAGAATAACTTTTGTATTAGTCAATACCAAAAATACAGTTTTTATATAAAAATTCTTCTATTGGAGCAGGATTATTGGTATTGTAAAATTCCGTTAATTTTTCATTAAATTCGTTTAAGTTCCTATCTTTAATGGTTAGTATACCTTTTCCATTTTGGATTAGAATTTTGTTTGCAAGAATTAGGCTCGTTCTTTTATTTCCATCCCAAAATAATTGTCCTCTCATTCCATAAAGCATGTACGAAATTGCTTGTTTTGTCACTTCTGGTATTTTATTTATTTCTTGAATCTGCTTTTCTACTTCTTCTTTTTTAGGAATCTTTGGAACATAGTTGGTTCCTGATATTCCTACTTTTCCACTACGAAGTACTCCCCACTCTAAAGATTCGTTTCTTGCTACATAAGAATTAATTTTACAAATATATTCTAAATTGAATTCATCTGTTACATGATCTATCATAAATTTCCAAGCATCACGAAGATTTAGAATACAATTAATATCATCTAAACTAACACTTGGTACATTGACTCCTTGCAAAATGGTTTGTGTTTGCGGAAATGTTACATTACATCCTTCTATTCTTGCATTACTATATATATTATCTACAATTACTCTTTTTGCTAAAAATACATTTTCTTCTAAGGTTAAGTTATATTTATCTTTCATTTTTAATTTCATTCCTTCCTAAAAGGCTCAAATAAGAATGAATCTTTTTCTATCTATTAATACGATTCAAACTTTATTTCTTTCCTTATATTCTAAATTATATCAAAATAAAAATATTTTGTCACTATCTCTTGCACATTTCCACATTCTATGATAGAATATTATGCGTTATAGTTTATTTTATCATTTGAGGAGGTGCAAATATATGCCAAACATTAAATCAGCAATAAAGAGAGTAAGTGTAATTGAAAAGAAAACATTGAGAAATAGTATGATTAAATCTGGTTATAGAACTGCCGTTAGAAAGTTTGAAGAAGCAATCGAGGCGAAAGATGTTGAAAATGCAAAAACATTATTCGTAGAAGCTAGCAAAAAAATCGACATGGCTTGTTCAAAAGGTGTTATTGTAAAAAATACGGCTGCTAGAAAAAAATCGAGATTAGCAAAGAAATTAAATGCAGTAAATGCATAAAAAAATTCTTCCGAAAGGAAGATTTTTTTATGCATTTATTACTGTTTCAAAATTCTTAAATTCGTTTGTTTCTTGTCTTTCTTTCCATGAATTACCTTTGCTTTTCTATTTCTTTCATGTTATGATTATATTATAAGTGTATGAATCTTAGGAGGATTTGTTATGTTAAAAACATTAGTCGATAAATTACAGTCCATGGAGGACAAGGTAAAAAAGGTATTACATAATGGCTTCATTTTTTCTTTTATTGTGTGCTTAATTAGTACAGCTTTACTTATTTCATATGAACTAAGTGCTAACCTAGAACTATATTATATTGGTCTATCCGTCTTTCGTTTAAGCCTATTTTTTGCAGTCGAATTTTTCATTTGTGCCATCGCCATTGACACCATAAAAAAACAAATTTGCTAGCATATTGTTAGTAAGAACTTGACCCACTGCACAGGCAAAGCCTGTGAGTGCTGTCAGGTTTTTATTTCTTCCCTATTTCCTCTACAAACATTTTATTTAACATTTGTGGGTTGGCTTTTCCTTTTGTTTGTTTCATGGCTTGACCTACTAGAAATCCAATTGCTCTTTCTTTTCCTGCTTTATAGTCTAATACGGATTGTGGGTTGGCTTCTAAGATTTGTAGTACAACTTCGCGGATAGCTCCTTCGTCTGATATTTGTATCCATCCTTTTTGTTCTATGATTTTACTTGGACTTTCTGGGTTTTCAAATAATTCTTCTATTACTTTTTTCGCAATGGCGCTACTAATGGTGCCTTTTTCGATTAGGGTTATTAATTCGGCTAGGTGTTCTTCGGTAAATGGGATTTGGTTTGGTTCTAGTTCTTTTTCGTTTAAAATTCTTGAGATGTCAGATAGTATCCAGTTTGCTGTCATTTTTGCATTTTTGCAAATAGCTGTTGTTTTTTCAAATAAGTTGGATAGGTATTTGGATGCGGTTAATAGACTTGCATCTCTTTTAGATAGTCCAAATTCTTGTAAATACCTTGCTTTTCTGGATTCTGGTAGTTCTGGTAGTGTTTTTTTGATGTTTTCTATGTATTCATCGGATAAACGAATGGCTACTAAGTCTGGGTCTGGAAAATAGCGGTAGTCTTGGGCATCTTCTTTATCTCTCATAGAGAATGTTTTTCCCGATACGTCATCCCAACGTAGGGTTTCTTGTTCAATGATTCCTCCATCTTCTAATACATCAATTTGACGGTCAATTTCGTATTCGATCGCTCTTGTAATGGAACGGAAGGAGTTCATGTTTTTCATTTCAGTACGGGTTCCTAGTTTGGTTTCTCCTTTTTTACGAACAGAAACATTGACATCGGCACGGAAGGAACCTTCTTGCATTTTACAATCGGATACTTCGATGTATTCTAATATGGATTTTAGTTTTTTTAGGTAATGGTCTACTTCCCCACTAGAGCGAAGGTCTGGTTCGGATACGATTTCAATTAGTGGCACTCCTGCACGGTTTAGGTCGACTAAGCTTCCTCCTCCAAATTCGTCGTGGTTTAGTTTTCCGGCATCTTCTTCTATGTGAATTCTGGTAAGACGTATGGTTTTCTTTTCTCCCTTTTCGTTTTCGATTTCAATTCCTCCTTTTTTACAAAGGGGTTTATCAAATTGGGAAATTTGGTAGGATTTTGGTAGGTCTGGGTAGAAATAGTTTTTACGGTCGTTTTTGCTGTTTTGCTCGATTTTGCAACCGGTTGCAAGCCCTGCACGTACGGCATATTCTATTACTTTTTCGTTTAGGACTGGTAGGGTGCCTGGTAAGGCCATACAGATTGGGCAGCAGTGTGTATTTGGGGCTCCGCCCGAACTCGGTTGGGCAGGAGCAGAATATTTTGGTTTTGGTGGAAAGTTCAGCATGAACTTCCAAACCAATAATTACTTCATAATTTTCTCTTGACATTGATTTTCCTCCTTTTTTCGTCTGGTTTTCCGCTTCTAGCAAGTCATATATTTATTTTCTTCATTTCGCCCTCCAAGCTCACGGGTATTCCTCCATTTCAAAGGGCTGTCGGATCTACATTACGAAAAGAAATATATGACTTGCTTCACGCTGGTTGGCTACAAATTTAGTTTTTAAATTGTGGTTTGTTGGTTTTAAAGTTTGTGTTTTGTTCGTAGGTGTAGGCTGCGTTTAGGATGGTGGCTTCTTCGAATGGTTTTCCGATTAGTTGGAAACCGATTGGCATGCCTTCACTGTTTAGTCCACATGGTACACTAATTCCTGGAAGTCCTGCAATATTAACTGGTACAGTACACAAATCTGCCATGTACATTTCTAAAGGATTGTCTACTTTTGAACCGATGTCGAAGGCTACATTAGAAGCAGTTGGAGTTAGGATAATATCATATTTTTCGAAGTTTTTGGCATATTCGTTTTTTACTAGGGTACGGACTTGTTGTGCCTTTTTGTAGTAGGCATCGTAATAGCCTGAAGATAGTACATAGGTACCTAATATAATTCTTCTTTTTACTTCTGCACCAAAGCCTTCGCTTCTAGAATTGCGATAGATGTCTTTTAGATTTTGGTAATTTGGGGTGCGGTAACCATAACGAATACCATCAAATCTACCTAAGTTGGAACTTGCTTCTGCACAGGCAATAATGTAGTAGGTTGCTAGAGCATATTCAGCAACATCAAGGGAACATTCTTCTACCGTTGCTCCTAAGCTTCTATATTTTTCGATTACTTGGCTAATTGATTCTTTTACTTCTTTATTTATTCCTTCTCCAAAGTATTCGACTGGTACTCCTATTTTTAGTCCTTTTACATCATTTTTTAATGCTTGTACATAATCTTCTTTTTCTTTGTTGGCAGAGGTGGTATCTTTTTCGTCGTGTCCTGCAATGATATTTAATAGTAATGCAGAGTCTTTTACGTCTTTGGTTAAAGTTCCAATTTGGTCTAGTGATGATGCAAATGCTACAAGACCGTAGCGAGATACTAACCCATAGGTTGGTTTTAATCCTACAATACCGCAAAAAGAGGCTGGTTGACGAATACTTCCTCCAGTATCGGAGCCTACAGCCCATGGCACCATTCCTGCTGCAACTGCTGCTGCGGAACCTCCTGAGGAACCTCCTGGTACTTTGTTTAAATTCCATGGGTTTTTGGTTTTCTTAAAGTAGGAATGTTCGGTGGAACCTCCCATGGCAAATTCATCCATGTTTAGTTTTCCTAAGGAAATTAATCCTGCTTTGTTTAATTTTTCGGTAACAGTTGCATCATATGGTGATACAAAGTTTTCTAGCATTTTGGATGCACAGGTTGTTTTTACATCTTTTGTGCAAATATTGTCTTTAATTCCGATTGGAATTCCTGCTAATTTGGATGGGTTATTTTGAATTTCTTCTTTTTGTAATGCCTCTTTTGCTGCCTTATCCGTAATAGTAATAAAAGCTTGTACATCCTTTTCCTTTTCGTTTATTCTATTTTGGTAAGAGGTTAGTATTTCCTCTTTGGTAATTTCGTTTTTATCTAATTTTTCTAATAATTCATGTACCGTTAACTCGTAAATTTCCATTGATTTCCTCCTCGTATTTTTATTAATTAATTACCTTGGGAATTTTAAACATTCCTTCTTGGCTTTCAGGGGCATTTTGCAATAACTCTTCCCTATCGATGCATTGTACGATTTCGTCTTTTCGAAACACATTATAGGCATCGTTTGCACCAATGGTCTCCTCTAAGCCATCAATTGGTGCTTGGTTTACCACATTAGCAAAATTTAGAATTTCTTCTAAATGTCCCATGTAGGTTTCCACTTCTTCTTCTTTTAAATTCAAATTCGCTAGTTTTGCAATATGTAAAATCTCTTCTTTACTTACTTGCATACATCTCATCTCCATTCTTTATTGTTAATTTACTAAATAAATAATTTTAGCAACTTAATTGCTTGAAGATGTAGTAATAATAAAATAAAAAACGAGTTCGACCTACAAACATATTTCTTCCTCATAAGTATAGTGTGTTACGTAAGTTTTTAAAACCAATTATGCCTAAACGCCTTGGAGAACGGAATTTTTATTTTATTATTACTACATCTTCTTCGCTACTTATTTTATTATTGTTGTAATCCTTGTAAATAGTTATTCATAAACCACTTTTGCACATCAAATGCATCTTGTACTTCTGGCACGCCATAGTCTACTCCATTAGTTTCTACAGTAATGCTCTTAATCACTGGTGGTGTAACTGGTTTGTCTTGTCCTTCTCCACTGTCCCTTGTTACCACTTCTACATTTTCAATTTGGTGTACGATATCCATTCCTTCAATTACTTTTCCAAAAGCAGCATATAGTCCGTTTAATTGTGAGTTGTTGTCTGCCATAATAAAGAATTGAGAACCTGCTGAGTTATATCCTTCTTCTGTCATGCCATAGTTTGAATAATCTCCTCTTGCCATGGAGATAACACCCTCTTCATGACGTAAGGTATTTTGTTTAAAGCCATTTGCTACAAATTCTCCTTTAATGGTATACGCTTTATCACTTGCTCCACCATCTTGTATATTGCTATACATTGGGCTTCCTGTTCCATCGCCACTTACATCTCCACCTTGAATCATAAATCCTGGAATGGTTCTATGGAAGGTTAGTCCATTATAAAATCCACGATTGGCAAGTCTTATAAAGTTCGCTACTGTATTTGGTGCCATATCTGGATATAACTCTATTTTAATTATTCCATATCCTTCTATTTCCATAATAGCAATCGGATTTCCGTTTCTTCGAAAAAACCTTTCTTCCATATCCAACACACAACACCCCAATCAACACAACTACCAAAACAATGGCAATTATCATAATCACATTTTTCGTTTTCATATCATTTCCTCCTACTAATTTACTTCTAATTTAAAATCGTACCCCTGTGCCATGTTAGCACGTGTCACATTTCCTTTGCGAGAAAGTATCGAGTCCTTCCTCTCACTGTGTGAATTACTTTCCTATTGTATAAGCAGTATCCTCTCTTAATCCATTTCCACCTATTATCCTTATGATATCAGATTTCAGAGAAATACAAGGACGAAGACCGTCCGTGTACGAGTGACCATACGCGCGACCGTCCGAATACACGGAGCACACGCCACTACTGTGCAAATAGCCACTAGTGTCCACACGACGCACAACAAAGTTCGTGCTAGACGAATCCGAATACGAATACACACTACGGGAGGCTAACCAATAATACTGCCCTGTTGTCCATATATTAGCTCCTTCTAGTGCTGTTTCATCTACTGTATAATTGGTATCTGAATCATAACACCCTGTATCGTTACTTGTCCATCCTGTTGGTCTTGTATAACTTGTCCACTCACTCGGTGGTAATATCACTGTACTTAGTTTGTCTTTTATGTTTTTTTCACTGTCTCTTACCCTATTCTTATTTACAAACACCCCATTTTTCACCGTAGGTATACTTCCAACACATCTTCCATCATAAGCATATTCTCTATTTACATACTTTCCTGCTTCATTGTTTAATGTTTCAATTGCACCATTATAAGATGCTTTTCCTTCTTCCCATGTACTTCCTCCTAATGTTACATTTTGTATATTCTTATCCGATATAATCTGTAACCCATATTCCGAATCCATTGGGTATAGTACTCGAAACATTACGACTCCTTTGTCACCTACTGTTGTTACGCCTGTGTCGTATTTTATATAATCTCCTACCTTTAGTATAATGGCATCTGGTATTGGTTTTTGTATTGTTGTTTCATTTCCGGCTCTGTCGGTAAATTTTATATCATATATTCCGAGGCTCTCTTACTTCAAAATGTACTGTTTCTCCTGCGAGAATCCAGTTTTGACTTGTCTGTAGTTTATAGCTTAGCGTTCCTCCATATACTTGATTTGGATTTTCAATATTTTTTATTACAACTTGCCATTTATCTGAAAGCCTTGTTACATCTACATCAAAAGTTGGACTATTTACATTTTTATCGACATATTCTATATTTTGCCCTTGATAGGATGGAATATCGCTTAACCTATAGCACATTTTCCCATCAATCAAAAATCCATCTACACTTGCCACATCTCTTGTATCAAAATTAATCATCACATCTTGTTCTATATTCTCTAAATCCAATTTACTTAAATTTTCTTTTGAAAAATATCGATATCCTTTCTCAGAATTTCCTTTTAAAATTTCAGAGAGTTTTCCAGTTTCTATTACAGAAACATCTTGTCCAAGTGCATTGTAATATGTAATATCTTCTTTATTTAATTTTCTTTTTTCATAGATTGTATTTACCTTTTCTTGTATCATTTCCAATTCTGTAATAAAAGCTACCCTTTTGGAATTTCTTATATTATCGACTCCTGCTGATGTTGCAATTCCCGCTATAATGATTATTACAATAATAGTAACAGCTAAAGCAACTAAGGTAACACCAGACTCCATATTTTCCTTTTTCAACACTCTTTCACCTCTTTTTCCTATGTACTATTTTATAACATTACATTATCAAAAACAAACTGTTCTTGCATTCTTTTTAAGGATTGCCTTATCGTTCTTGCTCTTACCTCACCAATTCCATCCACTTCGTCTAGTTTTTGTATGTCTGCTGCAATAATGTATTGTAAGGATTTAAATTTT
This sequence comes from uncultured Clostridium sp., assembly GCA_948436025.1. Taxonomy (GTDB): domain Bacteria; phylum Bacillota; class Clostridia; order TANB77; family CAG-508; genus RGIG8482. The sequence goes on from CAOJHH010000013.1 coordinate 12,245, forward strand.
TTGATTAAGTTTTCTACAATGTTATTTGGCATTCTTGGGATTTTGTTTAAAATTCGATACCCTTTGGTATAAACGCCAACTTCATCATAATTATCAAATATTTCATATCCTAATAATTTCGCAATGGTCTGTGGATTCATTAAATCTTCATAACTTAAATTGATAATTTCGTTTAGCACTTTTTCTGGATTTCTTTTCTTTCCTGATACCATATAGTCCTTTATCATTAATAATTCTTCTCTTTCTAGGTCTCCCACTAATTCGTCTAATTGCATTTGTACTAAACGACCTTCAATTCCTAACTCGTAGATACTTCTTTGTACTTCTTCTGCCATGGTCATTACCATTTCTGCTCTTTGAATGGCAGTAATGACATTATCTAGTGTAACAATATCGTTAAATTCGTATTCATTTAATACACTTAGTTTTCCATCAAATACTTTTTTGTATTTTTCTACAGTTTGTAAGGCTTGGTTTGCTTTTGCTAAAATACTTGCTGTATCTTCTATCACATAACGAAATTCGCCTTTAAACATTGTAATAATATTTCTTCTTTGTGAAATACTAATCACCAATTCTTTTGTTTGTTTTGCCGTACGTTCTGCTGTTCTATGCCTTGTTCCTGTTTCTTTTGTTGAAATATTCGCATTTGGAATCAACTGGGCATTGGCAAATAAAATACGTTTTAAATCTTTACTAAGCACAATTGCTCCATCCATTTTAGCAAGTTCATATAATCTTGAGGAGGTATATTCTTCGTTAATGGAAAAACCACCATCAACAATATCTAATACTTCTTTGGAATCTCCTATTACAATTAAAGCTCCTGTTTTCGCTTTTAAAATACTTTCTAACCCATCTCGAATTGGCGTTCCTGGTGCAATTAATTTTAAAATGTCAGTTACAGAAGTATCTCGGTTTTTCCTCAAATTTTCCATCTCCTATCGTAATCCCATTTTTTTTACAACATCCCCAATATCATTTACGCCTATTATATCTAATTTATAAGATTCTTTCAATAGTTTTTTATTATTTTCTGGAATGATACACGTTTTAAATCCTAATTTTTCCACTTCTTTTAACCTTTTTTCAATTAAATTAACACTTCTAATTTCTCCTGTTAAACCAACTTCGCCAATCGCAACCGTTCCCTGTGGAATGGCAATATTTTTATAACTAGAAGCTGCTGCTAATACAACTCCTAAATCCACGGCTGGTTCATTTAGTTTGATGCCTCCTACTACATTTACATACACATCCTGATTTCCTAAGTTTAATCCTACTTTTTTTTCTAATACCGCAATTAACAAAGTCAAACGATTGTAATCCATACCATTTGCTGTTCTTCTAGGCAAACCAAACACGCTCGTGGAAGTTAAGCTTTGAATTTCTACCATAAGTGGTCTTGTCCCTTCCATAGTTGCTACAATAATCGAACCTGGTGGTGTTTCTTCCCTTTCGGAAATTAGAATGGAGGATGGATTTAATATTTCACACATTCCTTTATCTTGCATTTCAAACATTCCTATTTCATTTGTAGAACCAAAACGATTTTTTACTCCTCTTAATATTCGATAAGAAAAGTATCGTTCTCCCTCTAAATAAAGTACTGTGTCTACCATATGTTCTAATACACGTGGTCCTGCAATATTTCCATCTTTGGTAACATGTCCAATGATAATTGTAGTAATGGCATTTTCTTTACACACTCTCATTATTTTGGATGTAATTTCTCTTACTTGGCTAACGCTTCCTGGTGCAGAAGTAATTTCATCCGAATACATTGTTTGAATGGAATCGATAATAACAAGTTTTGGTTTTTCCTTTAAAATTGCCTCTTCAATCATTCCAATATCCGTTTCTCCTAAAAATAAAATATCTTCATTATGAATACCAAGCCTGTCTGCTCGTAGTTTAATTTGCTCAGCAGACTCTTCTCCAGACACATATAATACTTTTCCCTCTCCCTTAATTTTATCACAAATTTGCAAAATTAGGGTCGACTTTCCAATTCCCGGTTCTCCTCCCAGTAGCACTAAAGAACCATTTACTAAGCCTCCTCCTAATACCCTATCTAATTCCGAAAAACCAGTAGAATTCCTACAAATTTCTTTTCCTTCTAAATTCATAAGCACCATTGGTGCCACTTCTTTTTTCTTTTCGTATTTGGAACCTGCTTGTTTGGTTAATTTTTCTTCATAAAACGTATTCCATTCATTACAAGCAGGACATCTTCCCATCCATTTTGGTGATTCATACCCACATCCACTACAGACAAATACTGTTTTTTCCTTTGCCATAATGCTCTCCTTATTTCTTATTTCTTATACGAATTATATATACTTTATCACATGATGTCAATGAGGAATACTTCTCTTTAAGCATTCCCCATTTTTTCTACTTACTCATTAACTTCTCTAACACAATCACAAACATAGCATGACTCCAACCTAATCCAATTACCCAATTTGCCTGCATTGTATTATTATCCACTTGTTCTGCCAAAAATCCATGTTCTGTACTGGATTTTACGACAAAATCAAAACATTCCTTTGCCTTTTTATAATTTTTTACTTCTATATAGTATAGTGCCATCCATAAGGTTGCTATTGGCCATGGATTACCATTTCGGTAGTGGTCTTCTTCAAAACGCTTGTATCCTCCTGTATAGGTTCGTAGTGTCATATTAAGTTTTTCTACTGTGTTTATTACTTTTTTCTCTTTTGGCGAAAACATACCAAATGGAGTTACTGCTCCTAGTACACTAATATCCATTTTTTCGTCTTTGTTGTTTCTTTTAAAGTATTTCTTTTCTTCATCATAAAAGGTTTTTGTGACATATTTTTTAATTTTTCCTAATTCTTTAATAAGACTTGCTTTTTGTTCTGACATGTTTTCTTGTTGTAGACGGTTGGTAACTTCTTTGGCAGTTTCTAAAATAGCATATGTTTTTACCATTACATTAAAGGCTGCAAAAATACTTGCTATGGAATATAAATGAATTCCTTCGTGCATTTCCCATAAATCATAACTTACATGCATTTCGTTTTTTTCTTCGATAATATCATTTATATATTTTTGTAAAAATTTGGTTGCTCTTTCTAGCATTTTTAAGTTGTCTTTTAAAAATTTGATGTTTCTTGTTCTATCATAATGTTCATATACTCCATAAATCACACTAGCGGTTTCGTCAATTTGATACCCCCATGCAGGTGCTAAACGACCATTTGTATAGAAGCGTTGTTCCCACATACCAGATTTTCCTTGCGTATTTTTGCAAAAGCATTTATAAAATTTTTCAGTTTCTTTTTCCATTTCTAAAATGTCCATTGCTTTTGTAATAAAAACAGCATCCCTTGGCCAGCAATAGCTATATCTTCCACATTGTGTTCGTTTTTCGTCTACTTCAATACTAGCCGAAATTCCTCCCGTTTCTTCGTTTATTAATAATGGATAGAGTAAAATACTTCTATGGTAGATTTGTTTTATTTTTTTATCATATTCGGTTCTATTTTTTAATTCTATCGTTTCATGGTCTTTTACGAATTTTTTCCAATGGTTTTTGGTTGTGGTTAATTGTTTGGCAAAATCGAAGTCTTTAATAGCTTCGTTTAGGCGTTCTACTTCATCTATTTTTTGTTTTTCTTTGTTTTCGTTTATCCAAGTATAAATAATTAATTCTTTTTTCTCGTTTGGTTTTAATACACCAATATCATAGCAAATACTAGAATCTGCACTCATTCCAATATAGTCTTTGTCTTCAATGACTCCGGTATGAATATTACGGCTTGTGTCGTTTATTTGAAAACTCAAAAGTGGCGTTTTTTTCGATATGGTAGAAACCGTAAAATCATGTGAATATTGTAACATTCCTTGTTTCGTGATTTTACAACTAACCGGATTATTCTCATCCGTTAATAGTTTGGAATGAATTAAAAATTTCACATCCAATTCAATACTGTTTTGGTTGATAAATTCATATCGTTTTACTAACACATTTTCTTTAATTGGCACAAAATCCAATTGGTTAATACGTATTTTGAAATAAGTATTGGTTACCTCGGTATTTAGAATATTCGTATCTTCTTCATAATATTGATGATATTGGTTATTAATATCATCATATAAATTGATAAGCCCTGAATCGTTAATTTTTAACCCTGCGTACCAATAATCTATGTATTGCCTATGGTCTGGGTTTGGGTAATATAACCTTAGTAATTCTCCTTTTTTCGTATAGCTTGCTCTTAATTTTTTGTTTCCAATAATGGCATCATTATAATATTTGTTTTCCATTTTTATTATTTTTCCTCCTTCGTTTATGTTGACTTAATATAAAATTTATGTTATACTACTTCTATGAATTTTACTTTTCATAGGAATACACAGCATTATGTAGGCTTTTATAGATACATCATGTAAACTCGACAATACTTTAAAAATGTCGTTTCCTTGTGTAAAAACTAAATAGAAAAAGATAGAAAGTTACAATTGAATATGGAACTATTGTTGAATTCCTTAATGGAATTCTGTTTCTCACTTTCTAGAAAGGTGGAATGCAACTTTTTAACTTAAAAAATTAAATATAGCTTTTATTATATGCGCAACATTAAGAACGTATCGTCAAAAAGAAAGCATTATCATTTTCTTTCTATCTTCCGTAGCCTTTTTTTAAGGCTACGGTTTTATTTACCCCTCAATAATTCTTACAATCTGCCTCTCTAGTTCTTTAATTCTTTCATTAATTGAGGCAACTTCGGCGTCTTTTGCTTTTTCGGTGATAATTTCTTCTTTTAGAATTTGTGTCATATCTTCTACTTCGTCTTTTAGTTTTTGCATACGGTCTAGTACTTCTAGGCGTAATGGTTTGTATCTTGTGGTTAGTTCTAGTTTATGAGCTAAGGTTACATTTGCTTCTTTTAATTCATAGGTTTCACCAAAATCTGGTATTGTCACTGGAATATTGGTAGTTTCTAGTATTTTTTGTTTTAATACTTCCTGCGATTCTGGTTCTCCGTGTACTAAAAAGATTTGCTTTGGTTTTTGAATAAACGAATAGATGAAATTTAATAACCATTCTTGGTCTGCATGTCCAGAGTATCCTTCAATGTATTCAATTCTGGCATTTACCATAATTTCTTCTCCAAAGATTTTTACCTTCTTTTCTCCATTTACTAATTTACTTCCTAAGGTTCCAGGTGCTTGGTAGCCAACAAACAAAATGGTACTTTTGGGATTCCAAAGGTTATGTTTTAAATGATGTTTAATACGTCCTACTTCACACATACCGGCTAGCAGATATCACAATCGAGGAATCATTTCTTTCGTTTAATTCTTTCGATTCTTCTGCGGTTCTAGTAAACTGCAAACCCGGAAATTCTAATGGATTATCGCCATGTTCCATTTCATCTTTTACTTCTTCATCAAATAAATCCATATTTTTTCGAAACACTTCGGTTGCCGAAATAGCAAGAGGACTATCCACAAAGACTGGTACCTTCATAAGGGCTTCATATTGTCTTAAAAATTCTTCATCATCACGTTTTTCTTTTAATTTGTTTAATTCATAAACAATCTCTTGTGTCCTTCCTACGGCAAAAGATGGAATAACTACGGTTCCACCATTGTCAATGGTTTCAGATACAATTTTTAAGAAAAGTTCTGCTTTATCATCATTTCTCATATGAAGCCTACTACCATAGGTAGATTCCATTACCAAATAATCGGCACTTTCTATCATGGTTGGAGAAGCAAGTAATGGAATATCGTTGTTTCCAATATCTCCTGTAAAAACTGCCTTTTCAGTTTTTCCATTTTCATGTACCCATACTTCAATAATAGCGGAGCCTAACATATGCCCTGCATCATTAAAACGTACCTCAATGTTTTCCGCAATTTCAATGATTTCATCGTATTGTACTCCTTGAAATAATTCTAATGACTCGGTAGCTTCCTCAGCTGTATATAAAGGTGGTAATTCTTGTTTTCCCTCACGTTTACGTTTGCGGTTTTTCCATTCGATTTCCATTTCTTGAATGTGTCCACTATCTGGGAGCATAATTTCGCATAAATCACAAGTAGCTTTTGTAGCAATTACTGGGTTTCGGTATCCTTCTTTGTATAGTTTGGGAATTCTACCTGAATGGTCGATGTGAGCATGGGTTAACAACATAAAGTCAATTTCCTGTACATCGAATAAAAATGGATCGTCATTGTCTTTTTCCTCGGTTGCTTTTCCTTGGTACATACCACAATCCACCAAGAATTTTTTTCCGTGCCGCTTCTACTAAAAAATTAGAACCAGTAACCGTTTTGGCGGCTCCTAAAAAGGTAATTTTCATATGTTCCTCCTTCTACCCCAATAATCTTATTTTTTTGTCTAGTTTTACGTTTAAATCTTCTTTTTGTATTGATAATGGTATTGTTTTTTCCAACACATCTCCGTCATAGATGGTAACTTCTATATTTTCTCCTTCATGAAATTCGATGGTAATGTTTTCTAGGTTAATGATTCTTGTTTCAAAAAGAAGATTGAATATTTCAAGTTGTTTTTCTGATTTTACGATTTTGCTTATGCATTTTGCTTCTTCTGCTTTTTGTAATAATCGTTTTTTAATTTTTGTTCTTTCTTCTTCTAATTCGGTCGTTTCTCCAATGTATTTTTCATTTTCAAAATACAGATAACGGTAATAACGAAAACGATAGATTGCTTTTATGATTTCTTCTCTTTTTTGTGATTTTTCTAAGTTATCCATTTGTTCTATTCTTTTTTGAAAGCAGTTCATAACTACCTTTTGTAATTCAATACTATATTCTAACATTCGTTTTGTTTCTTCTTCTTCATCTAGTTCTATGTTCGATAACAATTCTAGTTGTTCTTCTAGTTTTGTTTTTACTTCTACATAATATGCTGGCTCTAGTATTTTGCTTTGTTCTTCCATTTTGGAAAAAGTCTTTTTTCGTTGTTTGGTTAGTATTTCTACGAGATGGGATAAATCTACTATTTTATGATATTCTGGTAGTTTGTCGTTTCTTTTTATAAATTCGTCTGCTAATCGTTCTTTATCGTTTAAGATAGTATCAATTTTTCGTATTTCTGCACGTGCTTGCTTGTTTTTGTTCATGACTTCTTCTAATAATTCTTTTTTATAAGTAAGTCTAAGTAATTCTTCTTGCCTATCTTTCTTTTCCTCTAATAGATACTGTCTTTCCCTTTGGTTTGTTTTGGTACAGGTAATTAGTGCTAATCGACCAATCCAATAAAATAGTTCTTCCTCCTTTTTAGCACCAAATTCTGTTTGAATTTTTTCTTTGGCAAGCCCAAAATAATCCGTTACTTTTTTAGTATGAATCCATTTTTCTAAAAATTCAATCCCTAATAAATCAATTAAGTTTTGATAGACTAAGTTAATGGTGATACTTTGCAGTTCTTGTGGATTGGTATTCCAATTCCAACCATTAAAGTCTCTTAATACTTCTAAGCGGTTCATATTTTCACCCTTATTTAATAGCTCCGAAAGTGAGGTTCGAATTAGGCTATATCGTTCGTCTACATAGATTTGGTTATCGTCTAATTCATAAATGGCATATAATATGGTTTGCTCATTCGGGTGCCATAAGGTAATGCTTCCCTCTGTACGATCAATTTCGTATCTTCTTTTTCCTTCTTGTTCTAAACTTTGGGGTTCTTCTTTTTTTATTTCGATATGATTGCATTTTTCTTTTATAATAGTTAAGATTTCTTCTAAATATTCCTTTTTATGAAGCACTGTTTGTTTTACGATTTCATAATCTTGATATCCTGCTTCAATTTTATAGATACAAGAAAGGAGAAGATTTTTCACGTCTTCTGAAAAGTCCTTGTTTTCTAAAATTAATTCTAATTCGTTATGATAATCTTTTGGTGTAATTTTGGAAAAAATTTTCTCAGTATCCACAAATTTTCTTCCTTTCTTCTTTTGTTTTTTGTTTTTTCGATACGTGCCTTAAGGGGGCTGTCGCCGATAGGCGACTAGGGGTTCTATTCTGTAACCTCTTCTACCTTCTCTTCTCCTTCTGGTACAGTTCCCATCTTTAATTCTTGCCATCTTTCTTTGCTCATTAATACTTGACGTGGTTTGCTTCCTTCATAGCCAGAAATAATCCCTCTTGCTTCCATTTGGTCAATAATTCTTCCTGCTCTTGCATATCCTACTTTAAATCTTCTTTGAATAAAGGAGGTAGAGGCTTGTCCTGTTTCTACAACGGTTTCAATGGCATCATTTAAAAATGGGTCGGTATCATCGTCTTCATCGGCTTCGTCTAGTTCTTTATCTGTACTATTTGATTTTTCAATGGAATCTAATATATCCTCATTATAGGTAATTTCTCCACCATTGGATTTTAAGAAATCCACTATTTTTTCTACTTCTTTATCTGATACAAAAGCGCCTTGTAGTCTTGTTGGCTTTGGTGCTCCTGATGGATAAAATAGCATATCTCCTTTTCCTAATAATTTTTCTGCCCCTACCATATCTAATATGGTTCTTGAGTCAACTTGTGAAGAAACGGCAAAGGCAATTCTTGATGGAATATTGGCTTTAATAATACCAGTAATAACATCTACTGATGGTCTTTGTGTTGCGATGACTAAATGCATACCTGCTGCTCTTGCCATTTGTGCTAAACGGCAAATCGCATCTTCTACATCTTTTGCGGCTACCATCATAAGGTCAGCAAGCTCATCTATAATAATAACCACTTGTGGTAATTTTTCTGTAGAGCCTTCTTTTTCAATGGCTTCATTGTAACCTTTAATATCTCTTACTCCCTTTTTAGCAAATAGCCCATAACGATTGACCATTTCTTGTACTGCCCATGCAAGTGCTCCTGCTGCTTTTTTCGGGTCGGTTACAACTGGAATTAATAGGTGTGGAATTCCATTGTATACAGAAAGTTCTACTACTTTTGGGTCTACCATTAATAGTTTTACATCGCTTGGTTTGGCTTTATAGATGATGCTGGTAATTAAGGTGTTTATACATACACTCTTACCGTGAACCTGTACTTCCTGCAATTAGCACATGTGGCATTTTTCCAATATCGGTAACGACTCCATTTCCTGCAACATCTTTTCCTAATGCAAAAGCAAGGTTGGAGGAGAAGTTTACAAAATCGCTACTTTCTAATATATCTCTTAAATGTACCATTTCTGTCTCTTTATTTGGTACTTCAATTCCGACTGCTTGTTTTCCTGGGATTGGTGCCTCAATACGAATGGATTCTGCTGCTAAATTTAGGGCAATATCGTCTGCTAAATTTGCAATCTTGTTTACTCTTACGCCTTCTGCTGGTTTTAATTCATATCTTGTAATCGAAGGTCCTACTGACACATTTTCCACTTTTGCCGATACACCAAAACTATATAATGTTTTTTGAAGTCTTGTAGCATTATCGGCAATTGCTTTTTTACCACCCTTCTGAGTTACTTTTCCTTCGCTTAGTAATTCAATTGGTGGAAATTCGTAGTTGTCATCTTCTGTTGTCATGGTATGTTCTAGTACCAATACTTCTTTGGTTTGTTCTTCTTTTACTGGTTGTTCCGTTTTGAAGATATTTTCTAATTCATTTGGAGAACTTTCTTCTTTTTCTTGTTTTGGTGGCTCTTCTTCTCCAATATCAATATCGATCGATTTTCCTTTTTTTGGTTTTGGTGATTTCATCGTAAGTGGAGTTAGGTCATCCTCTGAATGATCATATTTTTGCAATCCTTTTGGTTCATTGTTTAAGTTTATTGTAATTTGGTCATCGTCTAGTGGAATATCGATTGAACTGGTCTTCGTTTTTCGTAGTTTTTCTTTTCTTTGTGGTCGTACTACAATTTCTTCTTCCTCTTCTTCATCCTCCTCTTCCTCTTCTTCTAGTCTACGTTCTCTACGTAGTTCTCGTTTTTCTTCCATGTTTTCTACGGCATTTGTAATCATATCGGCTGGATGAATTCCAAACATGAAAATAAGAAGAAGAACGGCAACACCTACTGCTAAAATAACGGCTCCGGTTTCCCCTAATAATTTAGCAGCTGGAAGTGCTACAAGCATTCCAATCATTCCTCCACCAATGTTTTTTTGTCCTAGACTATAGGCTTGTTCTACAATCACACCAAACTCTTTTGATGTATCAATCGTATGTTTTGACATTTGGTACACACTCATCACTACTGCAATCGACATAAGAAAAACAGCATATTGAATTAACTTTGGTGTTAATGTGTCCTTTTTTTCACATGCCAAATGAATGGCAATTGCAAATGTGCCAATTGGTAAAATATATTTCATCCAACCCATAAGTCCACCAAGAAGTGGGCTTAAGGTTTGTCCCATTGTTCCTGAATTCGTATAAATTAATACTGCAAGTAAAATACTAATTACAATCATTGATACTACTGCTAAATCAATACTAGTTCCACTTTGTTTTTTTCTACTTCTGCTTGCCGTTCTAGTTCCTGCCTTACTAGTCGTTTTACTTCTTTTTCCTTTTGCCATTTTCTAAAACATCCTTCCTTCGTGTTTACGCAAATTTTTCCTTTCTAATTCTATCATTCTATCCTACCATTTGCAACAATTGTGATGAAAAATTTATTATTTTTTAAATGATTGTGTTAGTGGCTTTGCCACTTACAAATCATTATATGCGTTAGAATAAAAGGAAAAAGCGTGTGCATATTAAATCATACACACACGCTTTTTCAATTTCTTAAAATAAGGAGAACTTTAAATGTACCAGTAAATCTCCGCCTCAAAAACATCTCTTTTTCTATCATATTGATATTTGTCATATTCCAATACAAACTGGTATGCTATGGAGTTAACATCTTCTATTAACCCCTTCACATATTCTATTATCTTATATTTGTTCCGTTCTACCGATATCCTATCAAGGTCTGATGAAACAAGTGTAAGAAATATTGGAGCAAACCTTCCATCAACTATTTTTATAGTAGCTTCCGGCTCACAAATAGAAGCGGACTGGATTTGATGAACAATCTGAAGAGCATGTTCTTGCTTTAAAGGCATCCATTCTTTGCATTTCACTCCTTCTTCTAAATCCTCAGCCAAAGCAGGAACTTTTTTTACTGCCTCGATAAACACTTTTACTAATAACATATTACCTCCTTTGCTAAAATGCGTATACTACCCACAAATTAGACTTTTTCAACTTGTTTTTGCTACGTTTAACATTATAATACATTTACATAAATTTTGCAATTACTTTGCACATAAAAACCTAATCCACCGTTAATATTATACCTAAACAAAGAGCCTGCATGATTGCAAGCCCTATATAATTTCTTCTACATATATGCAGTCATTTACTGCTATAATCGTATATTTCTTTATTTTATCAATTTGCTTTATTTCTTCCATATTGGCATATTCTTTTATTTGCTCTTTTGCTTCTTTTCGCTTTTCTTCTCGTCTGCTTTCTTCTTCTTTTTTTAGGTACTTAAATTCTACCATAACAGAATAATAGCCTTTTTCTTTTTCTCTTGGCATAATTAGCAAATCTGGATATTTTCTTTGGACTTCCATTTCGGATTTGGTACGAAATATTTTTAGATTCATGGCAATACAGTAAAAAATTAATTTTACATACTTTTCATCAAATTTGATATAATCTCGATTAGACAAATTATTTAGGTATGTGCCTACCAATTCTACCATTTTATCAATTTTTCCTTCTTCAGCAAGTTCTTTTGCAATTGTAACATAGTCTTGTTGCTGTACTGCAAATTCTGTTTCTTTTTTTAATATTTGCATAAAATAATCGGCATAAATTTCTTTCATTACTTTGTTTGGAACGGTTAATTCTGGTACTCCAAAATTTTCTCCTGCTATGGTTAAATAGCCTAAGTAATATAGCATTGATACTAGGTCTTCTTGTGTAAATTCAATTGCTGGATTAAACTTTTCGGTAATTTGACTTGTTATTTTTCCTCCTGATACAGTTTGTTCAATAATTTTTTGTCCTTTTTCCCCTTTGCATAATTCTAACATTTTCCCCAATTTCGTATAATCACTTGCAATATTAACATCAACTAGCTGTCTTGGAATTTCTTCATATCGCTGAAACCCATTCAAAAAATATAAACACATATTTGAGTTATACACCTTTTCTTTTCCTGTAATGCAAAATTGATATCCATCGTAATTTTCTTTTAAAATGGGAAGTAACTCTTCTTGTGTTTCTTTACTTATATTTTGTGTATCCATTAATCGAATTACTTCATCTTTTGTGAATCCTATCATTTCATTAAATTCTTCATCCCTTGACATATCAAAACTAATATTAAATCCCGATGTCAAGCTGTCTAACGTAATGGGTGCAACACCTGTTATAAAAATTCGATCTATTACTGTTTCTGTTCCTTGTTTTAGAATTTCATACCACTTTCTTACTTTCCCATTCTTGGATACTAATGTTTTAAATTGTTCCGTTCGAAAACTCAATAATTCATTTGCAAAATGGTCATACTCATCAATAATAACATATATTTTTTCTTCTGGTTTTTGTAACCTGAACGCAGTTAGTACACTATTTAGAATTTCTTCTGCCTCCTGTGCCTCATTAATAAAAAAATCAATATGATACTGATTAATAAATACTTTTATGGACTCAATGGTCTTATTTTTAAATCCCTTTATCGTTGTATCTTCATTATCGGTATCAATTCCAGAAAAATTAAATCGCAAAATATGGTAACGGTTCTTTAATTTCGTTGGATGTTTGCCAATGTAGGTATCTCCATAAAGAAGTTCAAACTTATCCTTTTTTCTAATATCATAATAATTTTCTATCACACTTGTAAATAACGTTTTTCCAAATTTTCTTGGACGTAAAAACATAATTCTCTTTTGGGCTAAATTCTCTAGTTTTTCAATATATTGTGTTTTATCTACATAGTAATATCCATCTTGCTTTAATTCTTCGTAATTACTAATTCCATAAGGTAATTTTTTCATGGTAACTACCTCCTCGTTTTCATTCTACTATATGCCATCAAAAAAAGCAAGATTTTATCTTGCTTTTTCTCTACCTTATTGCAATTCTCTCCTATTATTCTGTATCATCTTCAACGCATCTCCAAGAACTACTTCAATGTTTCCTAACAGATTATCTGCATAATCTTTGGTTCCTTTTGAAATTTCTCTTGACATTTCATTTGCGGTTTCTATGATTTGTGCTTTTTGTTCATATGCTTTTCTTGTAATTTCGTGCTCGTCTATCATGGAAATAATTCTATTTTCTGCTTCTTTTACAATGTCTTCTGCTTCTTTATTTGCTTCTACTAAAATACGTTGCCTTTCTTCTTTTACCCATTTGGCTTGTTTTAGTTCATCTGGTAGTTTAATTCTTATTTCTTTAATAATATCTAACATCTCTTCTTTTTCAATTATGGCTTTTCCAGAAAACGGTACGGTCTTACTATTTTCTAGCATTTCTTCTAATGTTTCTAGTAATGTAAATAATTCCATTTCTTACCCCTTTCGATTTAAGAAAATGATATGAACTCTTCCATATTTTCTTATATCTTTCACAATGACATTTAAGTCTTTTATTTGTTCCAACATTCTTTCTTCTTCATCGGTTTCAATTATCATCATTCCATCTTGTTTTAATAACTCAAATTCTATTATTTTTTCTACTGCTATCTTAGCAAAATCTTTGGCATATGGTGGGTCTAAAAAGATAATATCAAATTGAAATCGTTCTTTTAGAGAGTTTAGTGCTATTTTGTAATCTTCTTGTATAAGAAGTGCTTCTCCTTTTAAATGTGTCTTTTCTAAGTTTTGGTTTATGATATGAATGGCTTTTTTCGATTTGTCACATAACACTGCTTTTTTAGCCCCTCTACTTAAAGCTTCAATTCCTAAAGCACCACTTCCCGAAAATAAATCTAATATTTCAGCTTCTGGTATTTTGGTTTGAATAATATTAAACAGTGCCTCTTTTACTCGGTCTAATGTTGGTCTTGTTGTATCTCCCTCTAAGGAATACAAAACAGTCCCTTTGGCTGTTCCACTAATTACTCGCATTTTTCTCCCTCTTTTTGATATTACTATTTTATTTACTTTTCCCCCATAAGTCAATACCAAACACGTAAATGTAACATACATTTAACAATTTTGTAATAAAGACGGCAAAAGACAGAGAACGCTTTTTCTCTGTCTTTTTCTTCTGTTTTTTGTTTAATCTTTGTTAATATCTTTTAATATTTCAAGTTGCGAAATTAGTAGTGATTCCATTTTTGCTTTGTAAATATCAAATTGTTTTTGGGCATCTTCTAATTCCTTTTTCTTTAATAAAATTTCTTGTTCTAAATTTACAATTTCTTGTCTTGCATTTGCTTGCGCATCATTAATAATTTGTTCGGCTTGTTGACGTGCTACATTTTTTACTTCTTCTGCTGTAGATTGTGCCATCATTAATGTGCTTTGTAACGTATTTTCAATGGTTTTATAATGAGATACATCTTGGGTTAATTGTTCTAATTTTTCACGTGATTCTGCGTTTTCTTTATATAATTTTTCATAATCTGCTGTTAAGATATCTAAAAATTCATCAACTTCATCTACATGGTATCCATTCATCATTTGCTTTGAAAATTTTTTGTTTTCAATTTCTAATGGTGTTAACATTCTATCTTCCTCCTTAATCGTTTTATATGGAACAATAGGGGCGATTAAATCTGTCCTTCACCATTCGGACAACTTCTTATCACCTCTATCAAGTGTTAAAAAAGCCGGACTGTTTTATCAGATTTTCTCTGATGCCCATCCCCGACTTTTATGTATTCTTAGTTATTTTTTAGCCATGAAACAGATAATCGATTCTTAATTTCTTCTCTTGCCATTTCATTTGCAATTTCATAGTTCGTTGGAGCAATTAAAAAGATTGAATTTGATATTTTTTGAATATGTCCATCTAACGCATGTACGGATCCACTAATAAAGTCAACAATTCTTCTTGCTACATCTTTATTTACATATTCTAAATTAACAATTACTGATTTTCTTTCTTTTAAATAATTACAAATTTCTTCTGATTGTTCAAATGTAGTTGGTTGTGAAATTACCATTCTTACTTGTTGTGTTTGTGGCATATTTACTATTTTTTGTTTTCTTCCAAAAATTGTTTTTGTTTCTTGTTCTTCATCCTCTTCTTCGTAATCATAATCATATGCTCTGTCATCTAGTTCTTCCTCTTCTGCCGCATTATCCATTCCTAAAAAATCCCAAATTTTATTCATTACAGCTCCTGCCATTTTAAACCTCCTAATTTTCCTCCTTGGTATGTATCATAAGTATCTTACTTTTTTCGTATCTTGTCAATACATTTCTTAAATTGTAACATATTTTTAATCATTTTGTAATATTTTTGTAATATTACGTTTTAGGGTGAACCATAATCTCATCATGGAGTACAACACGATTTAATTTCTTTACTTCCTCATCCGTATACCCCCATTTTTCCTTTAACTCTGTCGATTCATAGTTTGTAATAATGGAATAAGACGAATTTTGTTTTAATATTTTTACTGGTATTTTATCGGTATATCCTGCTCGGTTTCGAATGACAAAATAAATGTCATTTCCTTCTTCCATGCTTCCTTCTTTGGCAAGTTCTGAAATTAACGCGGTATTTGGTACTTTTAAACCTTTGTAACTCCACCAAATAATATCAAACGTAATTTTTCGATAGTTTGCTAATAACTCTAACCCTGCATTGATTTTAAATACAAGTAATTTTTCGTCCTCTTCCTCTACCATATAGGCTATTTTTGCTTGTATTTCTTCACTATTGGATAATCGGAGAATAACACTATCTCCAATTTGTGCTTCTTTTGCTTTCTTGGTATCTAAGCTTGTCGCAATATATCCCTCAAAATTATTTACAATTTTTCCGCTTTTTTCATTCCCAGCTACAATTTCTCCTGTTTTTAAATTCAAGTCTTCTAATAATTTTGTATTTAAACTCGAAAAGGAGTCTGGTGTTAAAACTTCTTCTAATCCATCCACACGGTAAGATACAATTCCGCTGGTTGGCGCTGTAATGTACTGGGAACCAGAGTTTAGTGTATTTTCATAGTTGCTTCTTTCTTCAATTAATTTACGAATGTACGAGCCGGCAGGACTTAATTCTCCTGCTACTTTGGCTTTTTTAGTAATTCTTGTATTAATATCTTTTTTATATTGTGCGATTTTTTGTATATCATTTAGGGTTTCTAATTCCACCAATTTTTCTTGGATTTGGTTTTCTAATAATTTGATATCATTAGAAAAGAAATTCGTTTCATTTGCCATTGCTTCTTGTATTTTAATGTCCAGTTCTTGTATTTTTTTTACTAAGATTTCTTCATTATTGCTATAATATCGAAAAACAGGATCATCTTTTGCTACTCTTTCTCCCTCTGCCTTAATTTGAACCATTCCATTTTTATAGTTGTCTCCCTGTATGACTGTCTCTTCTCGGATGACATAGCCGAACCGCACTTTCTTCTTCTGATAAATTGCCATTCGCAATGGCAATAACATCGGTTGGTTTCATAATTAATTGTATAATCGCATATACAAAATAGATTAAAATAAGAATTCCAATACCATAAGCAACTGCTACTTTTTTCTTGTTTTTTTGTCTTGGTTTCGTGACAGTTACTCTATTATCTTTCCCTATTTTTCTCAATTCATACCCTCCAATATGATTTTAATATTCTGTTTGTTTTGGTTTGCGTCTAACCATTTTGTTTGTTTATTTTTT
This sequence comes from uncultured Clostridium sp., assembly GCA_948436025.1. Taxonomy (GTDB): domain Bacteria; phylum Bacillota; class Clostridia; order TANB77; family CAG-508; genus RGIG8482. Next base: position 29,039 of record CAOJHH010000013.1, read on the forward strand.
CGAAACCAAGTTAATTGCCTTTTGGCATATCTTCTCGTTTCTTGTTTTATGGTTTCTATGGCTTCTTCCTTTTCTACATTTCCTTCTAAATATTCTTTTATTTCCTTATATCCTAAGGCTTGCATAGCAGTTGGAAATTCCGGATATGTTTCAAGGATTTTTTTTACTTCTTCTACAAGTCCTTGTTCAAGCATAATATCCACTCTTTTATTAATACGGTCATATAATTGTTCTCTTGGCATGGTAAGTGCATAAACTTGATAATCATATGGCACTTCTTTTTGTCTTGACATTACCTCTTGCTCGGTCTTCGTTTTTCCTGTTTGATGATATACTTCTAAAACACGCAATATTCGTTTTTGGTCATTTGGACTAATTCGTTTCATAGCTTGTTCATCAATTTGGGTCGCCTCCTCATAAAGAGATGGTAATCCTTCTCGTTCTACTCTTTTTTCTAGCTGTTTTCGATACGTTTCATCAAATTCAATTTCTGGATAATCGATATTGTAAATAAGAGCATCAATATATAAGCCTGTCCCACCCACAACAATAGGAGTTTTGCCTTTTTTCAAGATTTCTTCTATCGCTTTTGTGGCTTCTTTTTTATAATCGGCTACACTATATCTCTCTTTTGGTGACACAAAATCCAATAAATAATGTGGTATTCCTTCCATTTCTTCCTTCGTCGGTTTTGCACTACCAATATTCATTTCCTTATAAATTTGCATCGAATCCGCTGAAACAATTTCCCCATGAACGCGTTTTGCAATTTCAATCGATAAGGCAGTTTTCCCGAGAAGCCGTTGGTCCACATATAACGATTACCTTAGGCTTTTTTTCTTTCATTTGCACTTTCCTTTTCCTCTTTTTATTTTATTACATTTCCTAATAATCCTATTTCAAATGTTTTTATATAATTTATTTCTATGATGAGTACGATAATTAATGCAATTCCTAAAATTAATAATCTTTTTCGCACTTGATCTTCTTTTATTTTTTCTTGTTTGTATTTGTTTAATACATTTCCCAAATATGGTAGCACAAAAATCGTATTAATTGGTGCAAAAAGTAGTACTGATACCATTTTGGCCGTTTTTAGAAAACCTTCTTGTTGTACTTGTATGCCGTTTGAGCTAAGTGCTACAATAATCCATGTAATGATTAAAATCGCAAAAACTCCTATTATGATGAAATTTAATTTTTGTTCTTTTTTAAATTCATAAATATTGGTAGATATCATTAAAATAGCGATAATGTAAATAGCAATTGATATGACTGCAATAATAAACATATGATTTCTTCCTTTCTTTTGTGGATTTTTGTCTGTTTTTGTAGAATATCGTTTTTCAAAACTTACTTTCTTATTTTCTTCTTGCAAATTTTTTCTCAATATCGTCTTTATCCATGCGAATTGCGGTTGGTCTTCCATGTGGGCAGGTAAATGGGTTAGGAAGTTCTAAAAGTTCACTCATTAAACTATCTACTTCTTCCTCGGTTAAATCCATATGTGCTTTTACTGCTGCTTTACATGCCACAGTTGCAATAAATTTTTCTTCTATTTCTTGTTTTGCAGTTCTTGCCACTGTATTGATTTCATCTAAGGTTTCCATGAAAAGTTCTTTGGTATCTAAATCGATACAAATATTCGGAACTCCCATTAGTTTTATTGTGTTTTCTCCAAATTCCTCAAAGGCAAAACCCGCATTTCCAAACATTTCGGCATTATCTCGTAAAATATCCATTTCTTTATGTGTTAAGGTAATCACATCTGGTAATAATAACATTTGCGATTCTTTGATACCGTCTGAATAATAATTTTTCTTTACCTTTTCGTACATTACTCTTTCATGTGCTGCGTGTTGGTCAATAATGTATAATTCTTTTTCAATTTCAATAATAATATAGGTACGAAATGCAATTCCTACAAATTTATAGGTTGGCTTTTTTAATTCTTCTGTTTCGTCAAACATGGATATTTTGTTATCTTCTTTTATTAACTCATATGCACTTATTTTTTCTTTTTCCTTGTTTTGTTCTTCAATGGTGGAAGCTGGTAATTTACCAAATATTTTTTCATACATATTTTCAAATTCTGGATTATTTTGAACATCATCCATTTTTTCTAATTTTTCAATCATTTCTTGTATTTCACTACTAGAAAACGGATTTGTTTGTTCTTTTTTATCTATATCATTTTGCAAGTTAGCTTCCTTTTTATTCATTTCATCATTAAAGGTTGTATTGCCTTTACCTGCTTCGTTATTAAAATCTATATCGTTTTTACTTGTCTCGTTATTTGGTTGCTCGTCGTCATATTTAAATGAAAATGCTTTATACTCCTCACTGTCTTCTCTTAATACTAAATTTTGTGGTCCTTCCTTTTTTTCCATTAAGTCTGTTGGTTCATTTTTTTGTTTTAAACTAGTTTCTGGTTTTATTACCATTTTGTTGTCGTATTTGATATTTCCAATTACAGTATCAACACTAGGCATGTCTATTGTTGTTTCGTTTAATATTCCTTTATTTATTTCTTCTAGTTGTTTTACTTTGTTTTGTTCTATATCTCCATTTTCATTTTGCATTTGCCCGTTTTGGCTTTGGGCTTTTTCCTCGCCTTCACTACTTTGTTCTTTTTCCAAACTTTGCGTTTGGGAATTGTCTTTTGATAATACGACATTTCCTTCTTCGTCTTCTACTAGTCCCATTTTTTGAGTATCGGTAATTAGTTTATCAATATTCGTTTTTAGACTTGCATCATTTTGGGCTTCTTCTTTTAGTCTTTTTTGCATTGCCATTAGTTCTTTAAATACATCCATCTTCTTTTCTTCGCTATTTTGCTTTTCTTGTTCTTTTATTTCTCTTTTTTGAAAAATGTCTTCAATCACATTTACTTCATTATGTACTTCTTCTACCTTGTCCTCTTTTTTGATTTTTCGAAACAAATCCGTAATCGAAGATTTCGTATTATGGTTTGGAGATACATTGTCTTCATAACGAGTAATTTCTGGCGTTTTTTCTGTGTTCGCAATTAATTCTGCTTTTAATAATGTATCTTTAATGGCATGATATACCGCCTTAAATACTTTGTTTTCTTCCTCAAAACGAACCTCTAGCTTTGCTGGATGTACATTCACGTCCACTTTTGCTGGGTCTATCTCCAAATTTAAAATTAAGAAACCATATTTTCCAATTGGTAATAATCCTTTAAAACTATTTTCTGTAGCACCAGATAACGTCTTATCTTTTACAAACCTTTTATTAACAAAAAAGGTTTGATTACTTCGGTTTGACCTTGCAATTTCTGGTTTTCCAACAACCCCTGTAATATGAATATCTTCATACGAATAATCCACCAAAACAACACTACTTGCAATATCTCCACCATAAATCGCATAAATCACATCTTGTAAATTTCCATTTCCAGATGTTTGTAAAATCGTTTTTCCAGAATTAATTAATTTAAAAGCAATTTCTGGATTTACTAAAGCAAGTCTTGTAATGGTATCTTCAATATAACCCGATTCGGTATAGTCTTTTTTTAAGAATTTATAACGAACAGGGGTATTAAAAAATAAATTTTGTACTGTAATGGTCGTTCCTTGTGGGCAACCGGTTTCTTCTTCTGATAGCACTTTTCCTGCTTCTACGACAATTCGATTTCCGGTTTCCCCAGTAGCTGTTTTGGAAATCATTTCCACATTGGCAATTGCTGCAATACTTGCTAATGCCTCACCACGAAATCCCATTGTTTTTACGAGGTTTAAGTCACCAGCACTTCTAATTTTACTAGTCGCATGTCTTTCAAAAGCAATCTCCATATCATCTTTTGCAATTCCTTTTCCATTATCGGAAATACGAATATACGAAATTCCTCCATTACGAATTTCTATGTTAATATTGGTTGCTCCTGCATCAATTGAATTTTCTACCATTTCTTTTACGACAGAGGCTGGTCTTTCAATTACTTCTCCTGCTGCAATTTTGTTAATGGTTAGTTCATCTAATAATACAATATTACCCATATCAATATCCTCTTCTTTCTAATTCTTCACTTTATATGGATTATATCATTTATTATTATTTTTTGTATAGTTTTTTGGAATAATTTATTGATTTTTCATGAATGATTTTTTAATTTGTTTTTGATTTTTAAATAAATTTACGAGTAGTAAACTTTTTGAAATAACGAAAAGTAAGTCCCTTACTTTTCTTCTATTGAACTTAAATCACTGCCTGCATTTTTTTCGTTTTTTCATCAATTACATCAACATCCATTAATACCGCATCAATTCTGTCATTTAGTTTTTCTTGCCCTTTTTGTAACAAACGAATATCTCTTTTTATTTCTTTTTGATTTCCTTTTAATGTGTTAATACTCCTCATCATTTTCTTTTGATTTGTCTTTAACATACTGATATCTTTCATCATCGTAGTTTGATTTTCTTTTAGTTCTCTAATATCTTCAATCATAATAAGTTGTGTTTGGAACATTTCTTTTTGTTTTTCTTGTTGCTCTAGCATAACTTGTTCCATCTTATTTTGGTTTTCTTTTAATTCCGCAATATCTTCTTGCATTCTTCCTTGGTTTTCTTTTAACTCGGCAATATCTTCTTGCATTCTTCCTTGGTTTTCTTTTAACTCAGCAATATCTTCTTGCATTCTTCCTTGGTTTTCTTTTAATTCACTAATATCTTCTTGCATTCTTCCTTGGTTTTCTTTTAATTCACTAATATCTTCTTGCATTCTTCCTTGGTTTTCTTTTAATTCACTAATATCTTGTTTCATTTCTTCTTGTGTATCAATTACTTTATCAAGCTTATTTAGTATTTCGATTGCTAGTGCTTCACTCATATTTCCACCTCCTTTTTCATTTTGTAAGCCTATCTTACCACATTCTATTATTCCATTACAAGTACTTTTTTCAATTTTGTAACACTTTTTTAAAAAAAGAATAATATATACCATACGAAAGAACAAAAAACTTAGTTCTTTATGGGGAGGTTACTTAATTATGAGAAATTGTTGTAACAGTGAGATTTTGTGGTTCATTATCTTATTTTTACTATTGTTTCGGTAACTGTGGAAACAACTGCCATATTGGTAGATGTAAATGCAACTAGCAAATCTTACCCTTAAACAGAAAAGTAAATTTCATATGCGAAAGGGGGGAAAGATTATGCCAGAAAACAGAGGTTGCGGATGTGGCTGTGGTTTCGGTGGAGACGGTTGCATTTGGATTATCATCGTTATATTAATTCTTTGCTGTTGCTGTGGTGGAAACGGCTTCGGCGGTGGATGTGGTGGATGTTGCTAATTGTTAGCAAATCACCAAAAAAAGGGGGCAATGTTCTTTAAAAGAACGCCCCTCTTTTTTTGTAATGGATAATACTTCTCCATTACCGATTAAAACTTTATAAGAAAGAGTAACAGCAAGCCATAAAAAGCTATTCCACTTATAATACTGAACACAATCCATAAAGTAATTTTAATTTTTTCGGCTTTGCTAATCATTCTGTCCTCATAATTATCCTCTTCTTCGGCTGGTAACCACATATTTTCTATAAAGTAATCCCATAACCGTCTTAATAAACTTTTTTTCTTTGTCTCCATTTTAATCTCTCCTTTACATGCATTTATTTGCTTTCTATAAGACTATTATACTACATTATGGAGACTTTTTCAATTAATACATTCCACCCATGTCGGCTGGCATATCATTATGACCACAACTGCATGACTTTTCTTCCTTTTTATCGGTTACAATACTTTCTGTGGTAAGTACCATAGAGGCAATACTTGCCGCATTTTGAAGTGCACTTCTAGTTACTTTAGTTGGATCAACCACACCTACTTTTTTCATATCAACATAATTGTTATTGGCTGCATCAAAGCCAAATCCTGTTTCACTGTTTTTTACTTTTTCTAAAATAACAGCTGGTTCTAAGCCCGCATTAATCGCAATTTGTTTAATTGGCTCTTCTAATGCTTTTAATACAATTCTTGCTCCTAATTTTTCATCGTCTTTTAAGTCTTTTGCAATTTGTTCTACTTTTTTACTAATATTCACATAGGCAGTTCCACCACCTGCAACGATTCCTTCTTCTACTGCTGCTTTGGTTGCAGATAGGGCATCTTCAATACGTAATTTCTTTTCTTTCATTTCCACTTCTGTTGCTGCACCTACTTGAATAACCGCTACTCCTCCTGCAATTTTAGCAAGTCTTTCTTGTAATTTTTCGGTATCATATTCACTGGTTGTTTCTGCTAAATTCGCACGAATTTGTTTTACTCTTTCTGCAATTTTTTCTTTGTCTCCTGCACCATCAACAATAATGGTGTTTTCTTTTTGTACTTTTACTTGTTTTGCTCTACCTAATTGCTCGATGGTTGTATCTTTTAATTCTAGACCTAAATCGGATGTAATGACTTCTCCACCTGTTAGAACAGCTATATCTTCTAACATTTCTTTTCTTCTATC
>CAOJHH010000014.1 GCA_948436025.1 uncultured Clostridium sp.
CAAACTATTTATTAGGAAAATTAGATAAAACAATTGCAACATTCTCATTTGATGGAGAAGATGCAGGGCGTATAGTATTAGCAAGTCGTTTTAATAATGTAGGAGTTCGTTGGGATTATAGCCTAGATGGAAAACAAACCTGGCATGAGGTTTCATTTAGTGCAGAGGAAGAACACAAACTACAATTAACACAAGGACAAATAAATAGTATTACATCAGAAAATGATATTTATGTTCATATTGTTGGTGTAAACTATGAAGAAAAAAATTTATATAAGATAGATATAACAGAGCAAGATCGTTTAGAAACATTATATCCTAATGATTTAGAAAATAGAATAATTGGAGTTAATTTAAGCACAGAATGGAGATATAAAGAAACTGATCCATGGACTTCTTATAAAGTAGCCTCTCCTGATTTAACAGGAGACAAGACGGTTCAAGTAAGACAAAGTGCAACAGGAACAAAATTAACCAGTCCAGCCTCAGAATATACATTTACACAAGATAATCAACCAAACACAAGAAAATATATACCAGTATCTCATTTAAGCTTACATGCTGTTTCAACACAAGCAACAAGCCAAGGTGGAGCAGCGGTCAATGCAATTGATGCAAACTACAATACAAGATATCATTCCGCTTGGAATGGAAGCGATAGACAACGTTTCCTAATAGTAAAACTAGATAAGCCAGTTTATTTATCAGCAGTTGAATTTGTTCCAGCTAGTGGAGGAAATGGAAGAATTGTAAGAGGAGAAATTTTTGGTAGTGAAACTGGAGAAGAAGGTACATGGGTAAGCCTAGCAAATAACAATGATACCCCTTGGTCATGGCCAACTCAGGCAAATACAGCAGAAGACGCAGAAAGATTAACAAAGAGTTTTGAAATTCCAGAAGAAAATAGACAAAATAAAGTACAATATATTAAAATTGTTGCAACACAAACAAATGGAAATTGGTTTGCAGCAAGAGCCTTTAACTTTTATCAAGATTTAACAAAAGAATCTCATCCAACTGCGGGTATTGCCTATAGTACAACCGAGCCAACCAATGGCGTAGTAGTAGCAAGATTAATCAACCCAAGCACGGAAATCGAAATTACCAACAATGATGGAAAAGATAGCTATGTATTTACCCAAAATGACGAATTTACTTTTGAATTTGTTGATAAAAACAATAAAGAAAACAAAGGAACTGCAAAAGCAAAGGTAACTTGGATTGATAAAGATGGTCCAACAGCAGATATCGAGTATGACTTAGATGATGATAGAAAACTACGTGTTATCTTTGATAATATTAGTGAAGATGTTTATTTGTTAGATGAAAATAATAATAAAATAAACTACATTGAGGTAAACGAAAATAAGAAAGTAACCCATATTACATATTTAGATAATCAAGGGAATGCTTATAAAGTGCTAGATAAAGATGAACAAGGAAATACCACAAAAATCACCTATAAAAATACAACAGGAAATGTAACAAATGTAGCAACCTATATAACAACAATGGAAAATGGAATTGTCACAAACGAGGAATATTTTGATGAAGAAGGAAATCCTGTCACAATAGAGCAAGAAGAACAAAAAGAAGCTCTAAGAGAATTACAACAAACGACAAGGTCAAATCCATTGGAATATGCATTAGATACAAGCGGAGAATATGAATTTAAACTTTTGGATAAAGCAGAAAACCTATTATATAAAAGCATAAAAGTAGATTACATTGATAATAATACTAAAATTTTAGCAAGTGATATTACATATAATAAGACAAAACTAACCAATACCGATGTTACCGCTACACTTAACCCATATATTATTGATACAAATGGAAATAAAGATGGAAATGTTATTATAACAAGTGAAGGAGGAAACACACATACCTTTACCCAAGAAGGTGAACAACGATTTACCTTCCAATATAAAGAAGAAACAGACGAAGATAATTTTGAAGTAAAATCACATGAAGCAATTGTTAACTGGATTGATAAAACGGCTCCAAGTGCTGAAATCACATACAGTACGACAGAAGCTACTAGTGGAGCAGTTACCGCAACACTAACCAATACAAGTGAAGAAATTAGTATTACGAACAATGGCGGAAAAAATACCTATACTTTTACAGAAAATGACGAATTTACTTTCCAATTTATTGACAAAGCAGGAAATACAGGAACTGCAACTGCTCGTGTTACATGGATTGATGAAACATTGCCACAAGCAACCATTACCTATAACACAACAGATTTAACAAACCAAGATGTAGTAGCAACGGTAACCTTTGATAAAGAAAATGTTACGGTAACAAGTGAGGGAGGAAACACACATACTTTTAGTACAAATGGAAAACACATCTTTGAATATACAACTGAACAAGGAAATAGAGGAACCGCTACCGCTTCTGTCAATTGGATTGATAAAGAAACACCAGTAGCTACTGTTACCTATAGTAAAACTGAACCAACCAACCAAGATGTTATAGCAATGTTATCCTTTAACGAAAACAATGTAGCAATCAAAGGGGGAAATGGACATCGTTTCACAGAAAACGGAAAATACACCTTTGAATTTGAAGACTTAGCAGGAAATAAAGGAACCATTGAGGCAAATGTAACGTGGATTGACAAAATAGCACCAACTGCCCAAATCACTTACAGCACACAAGCACCTACGAATAATGTGGTGGTAGCAACTTTAGTAAATCCAAGTGAAGAAATTACCATTACGAATAATGGAGGAAAAAATACCTATACCTTTACTGAAAATGGAGAATTTACCTTTGAATTTGTAGATAAAGTAGGAAACAAAGGAAGTGTAAAAGCAAATGTTACCTGCATTGACAAAATAAAACCAACCGCAAAGGTTACTTATAGTACTACCAATAAAACATCAAAGCCAGTAACCGCTACCTTAACCGGAGAAAGCGAAAAAATTACCATTACCAATAATGGAGGAAGTAAGAATTATACCTTTAGCCAAAATGGAGAATTTACTTTTGAATTTGTAGACGAAGCAGGAAACAAAGGAAGTGCAGTAGCAAAGGTAAATTGGATTGAAAAAGAACCAACCAAACCAGACCCAGAAGAACCAACAAAACCAGAAGAAGTGTTAATTGGAGACATCGATGGGAATGGAAAAATAGGTCCAACTGACCTTGCCAAATTAAAACTATACTTAATCGGAGAAGAAAAATTAAACGAAAAACAACAAAAAGCAGCAGACATTGACAAAAACGGAAGAATAACAGCTACCGATTTAGCAAAACTAAAACTAATTTTAATTGGAGAATTAGAAGTAAAATAAAAGCATAAAAATCACCCTTTTCTATATAATGAATAATAGAAAAGGGTGATTTAATTTATGATGACAAACCAAAATAGAAGTAGGAAAAAAAGAATTATGTACCTACTATTTGCTGTCTTTTTGATTTTTATATTATTACTTGTTCGACTTGCATTTCTTCAATTTGTGCAAGGCAGTTGGTTATCGGAAATGGCGTATAACCAACAATCCTTAGATAGGCAAATTAATCCCAAAAGAGGTACGATTTACGATGCTACTCGGAAAAAACGTATTAGCTGTAAGTGCAACGGTAGAGACGGTTACCATTAATCCTATTAACATTCCAGAAGAACAAAAAGAAAAAGTTGCAAAAGCGTTTTCGGATATTTTTGAATTAGATTATGAAAAAACCTTAAAAAAAGTAAAGAAGAAGAGTTCCATTGAAACCATTGTAAGAAAAATGGATAAAGAAAAAACAGACAAACTTCGCATTTGGATGAAAGAAAACGAAATTACTTCTGGTATTAATATTGATGAAGACACCAAAAGATATTATCCAAGAGGAGAACTTGCCTCACATTTTATTGGATTTTGCGGAAGTGATAACCAAGGTTTAGATGGAATTGAAGCAAAATACGAAGACATTCTAAAAGGAAGCAAAGGAAGAATTATCAGAATGACGGATGCAAGAGGTGGAGAAATTGGAAAAGAAGGAGAAGATTACGTTCCAGCAGTTGATGGAAAAGATATTGTAGTATCCATCGATATGACCATACAAGCCATCTGTGAAAAATATTTAAAAGAAGCCTGTATTGATAATATTTGTACTGACGGTGGAAATGTGGTTGCCATGAACCCAAAAACAGGAGACATTCTAGCAATGGTGACCTATCCAAATTATAACCTAAATTCGCCATATGAAATCACCAATGAAGAAACAAAAGCCAATTGGGAGAGTTTAACGGCAACCGAACGAAACAAAGAACTACAAGCCATGTGGAGAAATAAAGCCATTGCTGATACCTATGAACCAGGTTCTACCTTTAAAACCATTACTTCTTCTGCTGCTTTACAAGAAGGAATTACGACAACCGACAAAGAAGGAGAATTTTGTTGTACTGGTGGAATTGAAATTGCAGGCACTAGAATTAAGTGTTGGCGATACTATCGTCCACATGGGTCAGAATCGCTAAGGCAAGCACTCATGAATTCTTGTAACCCAGTATTCATTGGACTTGGACAAAAAATAGGAGTACCAAAATACTATGAATACTTAAGAAAATTCGGATTTTTAGACAAAACAAAAATCAACCTTCCCGGAGAAGCAAAAGGAATTTTCCTAAACGAGAAAAAAGTAGGACCAGTCGAACTTGCCACAATTAGCTTTGGGCAAAGGTTTGAAGTAACACCACTACAAATGGTAACAGCAGTTTCTGCCATTGCCAATAAAGGGGTAAGAATGAAACCACGAGTGGTAAAGAAAACCATTGACCCTAAAACAGGAGAAGTAGAAGAATTACCACCAGTCGAAGTAGAAAGAGTAATCGACGAAAAAACAGCAAATGATGTATTAAGCATGATGGAAAGCGTTGTTGCAGAAGGTACAGGAAAAAATGCACGGAGTAAAAGGTTTTCGAGTAGGAGGAAAAACAGGAACTTCAGAAGATGGCGTAAACACAAACAAATATGTAACTTCTTTTATAGGAGTAGCACCCATTTCCGATCCGCAAATTGTATTACTAGTAACCCTATATAATCCAACAGGAGAGGGAGGACACCAAGGAGGTGCTGTTGCAGCACCAGTCGGAGGGCAAATTCTAGCAGATGTATTGCCATATTTAGAATTAAAAAAAGACAATGAACAAGAGGAAGAAACCATAGAAGAAGTAGAGGTACCAGAAATTCGAGGGCTAAATCTACAAGAAGCAAAGAAAAAGTTACAAGAAGTAGGTTTAGAAATTACCGTTAATCGTGAAATTGCGGAAGGGGAGAAAGAAGAAGACATAACCGTAAAAGAGCAAATCCCAAAACCACGGAATCAAAGTTAATAAAGGTTCAAAAATTAATGTAGAAATATAACGTGTTTAGAAAAGAATATTGCAAGGGAGCAATGCATAAGCCTAATGGATTGCTCCTATGAAATACTAAAATGTAAAAGATAAAAAAGAGTTGATAATTATTCATTTTTAAATTATAATATAAATAATGAAAAAACAGAGAGGAGAAAAATATGAGTAAGTCAACTAAAATGATGATAACTGTAATAGCAATCTTACTAGTAATAGGACTAGCTGTAACGGTTATTATTTTAACAAATTCAAAAGCAAACAAATCATCCATTACCATTAACAGTGTAGAGGACTTAGAGAATCTAATTAGTAAAGTATATGAAGGACAAGAGGATAAGATACCAAGTAGTGTTCAAACCCAAGTAATTGATGTAAAAGATGAAGTAATGGTAAAATTGTTTACAGGACTTGATAATGGTGATGATTTGCAATATCTTGTTGTATCAGAGCCAATGATTAGTTCTCAAGCATATTCATTTGTACTAGCAACTGTAAAAGAAGGGGTAGATGCCAATAAAATTGCCCAAACAATAAAGGATCAAGTAGATTACCGAAAATGGATTTGTGTTTCAGCAGAAAAAGTATATACAACTAATAGTGGAAATATAGTATGTCTTGTAATGTCTAGTGAAGAAGTTGCAAAACCAATCTATGAAAAATTTAAAACATTGGCTGGAGCAGTAGGACAAGAATATGAAAAAACAGAACAAATCGAATTACCACCAGAAATGTACGAATAATACGTTAGAAGGAAGCATCGCCAGAATCAATAAAATGTTATGGCGATGCTTTTTTATCTTAGAAAAATAATACGGTTTCATAGTATGAAAGGGAGGATATATGGTATTTTCGAGTATTACATTTTTGTTTTATTTTTTGCCAATTGTTTTGGCTATTTATTACATAGTACCAAACAAATTTAAAAATATCGTTTTGTTAATGGCATCATTGGTATTCTATTTTTATGGAGAACCAAACTATATATGGTTAATAATCAGTTCAATCATACTTACTTATATATTTGGAAGGCTAATCGATCAATATAAAAAGCAATCCAAAATATGGTTAATACTTTCCATTGTTACAATAATAGGCTTACTCACATATTTTAAATACATTAATTTTATCATAGAAAACTTAAACTTAATTCGATATCATAAAATATCGTTTGTTTATATAGCACTTCCTATTGGAATTTCTTTTTATGTGTTTCAAATGGTTAGCTATTTAGTGGATGTATACAAACAAAAGGCAAAAGTTCAAAAAAATATCTTAAAACTTGCAATGTATATATCATTATTTCCACAATTAATAGCAGGACCAATTGTAAGATATACCACCATAGAAGAACAAATAGAAAAAAGGACTTATACATTCGAAAAATTTAGCTTAGGAGTTAGAAGATTTATTATCGGATTAGGAAAAAAGGTACTAATTGCCGATGTATTAGGGCAGTTAAATACCATTATATTAGGAAGCAATGAGATGAGTGTACTGTATTATTGGCTATATGCCATTTCTGGAATGCTACAAATTTATTTTGATTTTTCAGGTTATTCGGATATGGCAATTGGATTAGGCAAAATGTTTGGTTTTGAATTTTTAGAGAATTTTAATTATCCATATATGGCAACCAGTATTACAGATTTTTGGAGAAGATGGCATATATCACTAAGTAGCTGGTTTAGAGATTATGTTTATATTCCACTAGGAGGGAATCAGGTTAGTAAAATAAAGTGGCTAAGAAATATACTCATTGTTTGGATGCTAACAGGCTTATGGCATGGTGCTGCATGGAATTTTGTGATTTGGGGTTTATATTTTGGAATTTTATTAATCATCGAAAAGCTATTGTTAGAAAAACAATTAAAAAAGATACCCGTGAGTTTGGCACGAATATATACGTTATTAATTGTTATGATTAGTTTTATCATATTTAATGCAGATAGTGTAACGAGCATGTTACAAAACATAGGAGGATTGTTTGGAATAAACAAGGTTCCCCTTGTTTCAAAAGAAAGTATATATTACTTAAAAAGCTATTTTATCATGATAGTCATTGGTATCATTGGTTCTACACCAATAATAAAAAATAGAATTAGTACCCAAAAAGCAAATAAATGGATAAACTGTATAGAGCCTATTGTTTTATTATTCATATTAATCATTAGTACCAGTTATATCATCGATGGTTCATTTAGTCCATTCTTATATTTTAGGTTTTAGGAGGTGTTATGGTGAAAGATCAAACAAGACATGTTGTTATTACAATAGGATTTGTTGCTATATTGATGTTATTCTTTTTAGCAAATATCGTAAAACAGGACCAAGCCATATCCATAACCGAAAGAAGAAAATTAGCACAATTTCCTGAAATAACGTTAAAAACACTAACCAATGGAGAAGTAAGTAAAAAGATAGAAGACTATACAGTAGATCAATTTGTCATAAGAGATACATTTAGAGGAGTAAAATCGTTTTTTAGTAGGAATATATTAAGACAACAGGATAACAATGGATTATTTGAGAAAAATGGAGCAATCTATAAAATGGAGTATCCATTAAATGAGAAAAACGTCAATCAATCAATTGATAAAATCAATGAAATTTATGAAAAATATTTACAAGGTAAGAAGGTATATTATGCAATCATTCCCGATAAAAATTATTACTTAAAAGAAGATGAACATTTGAAATTTGATTATGATAAAATAAAACAAATTGCATTAGAAAAGCTAAAACATATGCGATATATCGACATTTGGGAGGATTTAGAATTAAAGGATTATTACACAACAGATTTACATTGGAGACAAGAAAATTTACAAAATGTAGTAAAAAAGATACAAGTGAGTATGAAAAACGAAAATAGAGAAGAAATGCCTTATATAAAAACCAATATGGGGAAATTTTATGGCACATATTATGGACAATTAGCAGTTCATGTAAAACCAGATGAAATGTATATTTTAACAAATGATATCATAGAGAATTGCAAAACATATAATTATGAAAAAAAAGAAATAAGTACCATATATCATAACACGAATTCCAAAGATAAGTATGATATATACTTATCAGGACCCACTCCACTAATTCATATAGAAAATCCAAAGGCAAACGAAGAAAAAGAATTATTAATATTTAGAGATTCTTATGGAAGTAGTCTAGCTCCGTTACTAGTGCAAAATTATAGAAAAATTACCTTAATTGATCTTAGGTATATATCTAGTACATTATTAGAAGATTATATTGAATTTAAAGATCAAGATGTTTTATTTTTATATAGTACATTAGTACTAAACCAGAATGTATTAAAATAAAAAGGTTAAAGGAAAGCAATGTTAGTTTGCTTTCCTTTAAAAATGAAGAGTATTTTGCATTAGATATACTATGCAAATACAAAGATAAATTATCTAAATTCTATCTAGGTTATGATCCTGTACTAATAACATTTCTAACCAAAGACAATACAATATACCATTTTTGTATGCTACATATCCTAGTTTAGAAGTATTAAATGAGTAAAACTATACATCATTTTAATACACACTTCCGCCTCACGATGTATAATTCTTTTTTTACATCAATATATTGCTATTTTCTTCCCAAGTTCCTCCTCTACTTTCAAAATAATTTTTTACATCATTAATTCTTTCTTTAACATCTTTATAATTTCCATAAGTTTGTAATATATAATTGATATATATATTATAATTCTCTTGTGCTTTTTCATTATACTCACTTATTAATGCTAATGTATCTAATATTGGTGCATTATCTTCTCCATATTGGATTATATAACTATATTTTTCATTATTAATACTAATATAAAATCGTCTTGTTTTTATATTAGTCATATATTCACGATATAATTGTTCTTGAAATTGCCTTTGTTCTAACATTGTTTTTTCTTTATGAACCCTATACATATATACAACATTTATTAAAACAACTATAATAAGAAAGACTATAATTACTATTGATAACATTTTAAGATTTTTCTTTGTAGTACCTACTATTTTTTCTGTATTACTAATTTTTTCTACTAAAATATCTTTCACATTGTTATCTATAAGTTCATCTAAAGTAATTTTAAATATCTTAGAAATCTCCTTTGCTTGCATAATATCTGGTACAGTTTGTCCTAATTCCCAATTAGATATTGTCTGTCTAGTAATATTTAGCTTTTCGGCTAATTGTTCTTGTGATAAATTTGCATTTTTTCTTAATTCATAAAGTTTATTCCCTATTTCCATATTTTACCCTCCTTTATTTATAATATAAATATTTTATACATTTTAACTGCATTTGTCTAGCAAATTTATTTGGAATTTACTCGAATTTTATAGACATTTTTGTGCAAATTTTTTTACCATAACCTTAACAAATTTATGTTTATAAAATAATTAAAAAATAACCTATTTCCCATGACTGAAAAACAGGTTATTTTAGTTAGTTTTCTTTAATATATGTTACATTAAAATCTTTCTCAAAGAAATCCTTATAATCTTTTATATATTTAACATCTAAACTATAATCTAGTGGTATTAGATCACTAAATATACGATTTATAATATAATCTAAGTTGTTATTTCATTGCGGTATTCTTAGTGCAAAAGTAATATTTTTTATGTTAGTTCTTTCGATTTCTTGAGATAATCTAACGATTATGGTATTTTCATTTACAAGACAAATTGCATTTTCCTTGTTTACTTTTGTCTATTGAAACCAAATAAAGTTCGTTATCAATTCCAAATCCAGTAGTAAGTAATCTTTGCCCAAAAGCTAGCAAAGTAAAAAACACGATAAAAGCAATGGAATATTTAGACTTTTTTATAAAATTGATAAAATTATTTTTTTCTTCTTTCATCATTATTGTCAACCATCCCTACATAATAATAAACTAATTCTAACATTTATTATACGGATAATCAAGCAATATATACAAAATAATGGATATTGGTCAATAGCTAGTTCAAAATTAATGTGGAAATTTAATCCAAAAACCTATACAAATGATTCATTTCGGTATATAATAAAAACGTGAAAATGGAATTTGGAGGTTTTAAGATGAACTTAAAAGAAATATTAGTTGGGCTAGAAGGGATTAAGGCAAAAGGAAATATCGATGTAGAGATAACAAATGTAGATTCAGATTCAAGAAATATAAAGGAAAATGGATTGTTTATTGCTATTCGTGGGTTTGAAGTAGATGGAAGCGATTACATAGAAGATGCGATTGCCAATGGAGCAAGTGTTGTTATGGTAGATGAAAATACAAAGGTAAAGGAATTAAATTTGCCAGAAAATGTAACACTTCTTATGGTGCCAGATACAAGAATAGCACTTGCTGTTTGTGCTTGTAATTTTTATGACAATCCATCTAGAAAAATGAAATTAATAGGTGTAACAGGAACCAAAGGAAAAACCACTACTACTTTTATGATAAAGAAAATATTAGAAAAAGCAGGTCATAAAGTAGGATTAATTGGAACCATTGCCATTTATATAGGAGAGAAAAAAATAAAAGATAGTACGAGAACAACACCAGAAAGTATCGAATTACAAAAAATATTCGCTAATATGGTAGAAGAAAACGTCGATGTGGTTGTCATGGAAGTATCTTCTCAAAGTCTAAAATTAAACCGTGTTTATGGTTGCGATTTTGACATGGGAATTTTTACAAACTTTTCACATGAGCATATTAGCGAAAAAGAACACCCAGACATGGAAGATTACTTTAATTCCAAACTAAAATTATTTGATATGTGTAAAGTAGGATTTTTTAACGCAGACGACATTTATGCAGCAAAAGCAGGAAGAATGGTAAAAACGCCAGAAGTGACCACTTATGGAATTGATAATTTCTGCCATGTATTAGCAAAAGATATTACCATTACGAATTCCTATGTCGATTTCAAAGTAAAATTAGAAAACCGAAATGAAAGAGTAAAAACCTGTATACCAGGTCGATTTAGCGTATACAATTCACTAGCAGCCATTTGTGTTGCCAAAAAAATGGGAGTAACGCCAGAACAAATTAAAGAAGCATTAGTAGAAGTACGTGTACCAGGAAGAAGTGAATTAGTGGATAATAAACTTGGTTTTACCATTATGATTGATTATGCACACACTCCAGAAAGTTTAGAAAGCATATTACGTGCAGTTAAATCTTACACCAAAGGAAGAGTAATTTGTGTATTTGGTTGTGGAGGAGACCGTGATAAAATAAAAAGACCATTAATGGGAGAAGTTTCAGGTAGAGTAGCAACCAATACCATTATTACGAGCGATAACCCAAGAACAGAAGATCCAGAAGAAATTGTAAAAGAGATTGAAGTTGGAATAAAAAAGACAACAGGTCAATATACATGTATAGTAGATAGAACAGAAGCAATCAAAGCAGCAATCAAAATGGCAGGACGAAATGACATTATTGTACTTGCTGGAAAAGGGCATGAACCATACCAAGAAATAAACCATGAAACATTTCCATTTGATGAAAGAATCATTGTAAACGAAGTGATTGATGAACTAGAAGAAGAGAATGCCAAAAAGAAAAAGAAAAAATAAGTAAGACAGCAATAACATTCAAATGAAGGGTGAGAAAATTGGATTTTGGGATAAAAATATTACTACTGTCATTTTTTGTGACAGTAGTATTGGGAATTTTAATTGTTCCCATATTGAAAAAGTTAAAAGTGGGGCAGATTGAAAGAGAAGATGGACCTCAGTCACACTTAACCAAACAAGGAACACCAACCATGGGTGGCATTATTATTGCTCTTGCCATTATGATATTAATTGTCTTTGTTTTTGTGAGTTATTATGCGAAAAAAGATATTGAACTTGCTAAAAGATTAATTCCACTTGCGATTATATCGATTGGATTTGGTGTCATTGGATTAATTGATGATGCGAAAAAATTAATTTTTAAAAATACAAAAGGATTAAAACCTGCCTATAAAATGATTGGTTTACTAACCATTGCAGTAACATATGTTATTTATTTAATTAAAATTATCGATTTAGGATGTGACACATTTATACCAATTGTTAAAATATATATTACGTTACCAATTTGGCTGTATATTCCATTTGCGATTTTTGTTATTTTAGCAACAACAAATGCCATCAATTTAACCGATGGTGTAGATGGTTTATGTCCAACCATATCAGCTGTGGTTATTACCTGTTTAACGGTAATTGCTATTATTTTTGATGTAAAAGAAGTGGTTGTATTTGGAACCATTGTAATTGGAATTTGTCTAGGGTTCTTAATTTTTAACATGCATCCAGCCAAAATTTTTATGGGAGATACTGGTTCATTATTATTACGGAGGGGTTATTGTAGCAATGGCATTATACTTAAAAATGCCACTCATTATCATCATTATTGCGTTCATTCCAGTATTAGAAACCTTATCCGTTATTATGCAGGTACTCTACTTTAAGAAAACAGGAAATCGATTTTTCAAAATGGCACCATTACATCATCATTTTGAATTATCGGGTTGGGGAGAAAACAAGGTAGTATCGGTATTTACCATTATTACCTTAATACTATGTGTAATAGCACTATTTTGCATATAAAATAAGAGAAAGGAGAGAATATGGCACGAGTTCAAACAAACAAAAAACCATTTGATTTTATCCTATTTATTACGGTGCTTATTTTACTTGCGATGGGAATTATTATGGTATTATCGGCAAGCTCTCCTACCGCACTTGCAGAAAGTGGAAATAGTTATGCCTATGTTTCAAGGCAAGCGGTATTTGCAGTGCTTGGAATTGGTTGTATGATATTTATTTCGACCTTAGACTATCATGATTATGAAAAATTTGCACGTATTGCCTACATTGGCTCAATTATTGTATTAGCACTGGTTCCACTACTGGGCTCTTCAGCAAAAGGAGCAACAAGATGGCTAGAAATAGGAGGAATTCGTTTCCAGCCATCTGAGGTAGCGAAAATTGCATTAATCATCTTTTATGCTTCTTGGCTTACCAAAAACAAAGAACATTTGAAAGATTTAAAACAAGGTTTTATAAAATCTTTTGTCTATATTGTACCAATTGCCATTATATTGGCTGTTTTTCAAGACCACTTAAGTGTTACCATTATCATTATAGCAGTAGTAGCCATCATGATGTTAATGGCAGGCTGTAAGATGAAACATTTCTTAACCCTAGGAACATTAGGAGGAATTGTGGGAGCAGGAGGATTGTTTGCACTTGCTAAATTTACCGAAAAAGGAGCATACCGTATTTCCAGAATTACCACATTCCTAAATCCTTGGGAGTATAAAACAGATGAAGGCTGGCAAATTATTCAAAGTTTATATGCCATTGGGTCAGGCGGTATTTTTGGAGTAGGATTAGGAGAAAGTAAACAAAAATACTTATACATACCAGAACCACATAATGATTTCATCTTTTCTGTATTAGCAGAAGAATTAGGATTTATCGGTTGTGCGGTAGTAATTATCCTTTTTGCTGTTTTTATATGGAGAGGACTACTAATCGCAATGAAAGCACCAGATATGTTTGGAAGCTTAGTAGCAGTAGGAATTACATCATTAATTGGATTACAAGCTATTATGAACATAGCGGTTGTAACATCCTCTATGCCAAACACAGGAATACCATTACCGTTTTTCAGTTATGGAGGAACCTCGCTAGTTATTCTACTATGCTCTGTCCGGCATTTTATTAAACATATCCAGAAAATGTAAAAATGTATAGAACCAGAACCCTTAAGGAGCCTGTCGGCGACAGCCCCCTTAAGTAAAGGGGCCTTTTTCAATAGGTTAAAGGAGGAAGAAAGAATGAGAGTTATGATTGCAGCAGCGGGAACGGCTGGACATATTAATCCAGGGCTTGCCATTGCTAATAAAATAAAAAAAGAAAGCCCAAGTTCGGAAATCCTGTTTTTAGGAACCGATAGGGGATTAGAAAAGGATTTAGTACTAAGAGCAGGTTTTAGTTTAGAAACCATAGAAGCTTACGGTTTGAGCAAAAAAATCAGTTTTCAGAGTTTAAAAAACAATCTAAAAACCCTAAAAGGAATTGGAGAAGCTAAAAAAATTGTAAAAGAATTTAAACCAGATATTGTCATTGGAACAGGTGGGTATATTTGTGGAGCGGCTATCTTAGCCGCCAAAAAATACCGCATTCCCACCATGTTACACGAAAGCAATGCGTTTCCGGGAAAAGCGGTAAAAATGCTAGCCAAAAAAGTAGATACCATATTAATCAGTTTTGAAGAAGCAAGAAAAGAACTAATACAGGCAAATCATATTGTATTAACGGGAACACCAACTAAAATAAAAAACTTACATTTAAACAAGGCACAAAAACAAGAAGTTTTAACAAGATTAGGACTAAAATCCGATAAACCAGTATTACTAATTTTTGGAGGAAGTCAAGGAGCAAAAGCAATTAATGATGCCGTAACAGGATTAATTAATCAAAACTTAAACAAAGACTATCAAATTATGTGGGCACCGGGACCTTTGCAATTTAACTTAGTAAAACAAAGAATCAAAAACTTATCCAAACAAAAAGACCTAAAATTGGTTCCATACATTTATAATATGGAAGAAGTATTAAACAGTGTGGATTTAGTACTTGCCAGAAGTGGTGCTATGACCATAACCGAAATGGCAATTACAAGAAAACCTGCCATATTTGTACCATTACCAAATGTAAGCAACAACCACCAAGAATACAATGCAAAAGTATTACAAAACGTAGAAGCAGCTAGAATTATTTTAAACAAAGACCTAACACCAGAGGTGTTAAGTAAAGAAATAAACGATATGATAAAAGACCCACAAAAATTAGTAAACATGGGGCAAAACGCAGGAAAAATCGCCATAGAAAATGTCGAAGATAAAATCTATAAAGAAATTGAGAAATTATTACAAAAAACATAAATTATTTCAAATACATTGCACAAATATGTTTTTTTCATAACAAACCAAAAAAATAGCACACATTTGATAAAAATGTGTCTTTTTTTGAAATAAAATGTAAATAAATGTAAAATCTTGCGATGAAAAAAGCTTGCCTAATAGATGAAAATGCGATATAGTTTGTCCTTGGGAGGAGATTACAAATGAAAACTTTTTATGGGGGAACCTATATTGGAAAAGAAATATTAGCAAGGAACCATATTTATCATCCAGTGAGATTAGAATACTACAAAATCGAAACCGAAGAAAACATCGGTACCTTTTATGGCATAGAAGTAGTAAAAACAGAATACAAAACAGAAGAGCCAGAAGTAGAAACAAATAAGGTAGAACATGTTACAATGGAAGAAACCGAAATTGAAAGCATGTTGGAAAAATTTAAACAAGGAACGGTTATGCCAAATGTATTAGAAGAAATGGTAGAAGAACAGTTCGCAAAAAAAGAAGAGTTATGTTGCTAAAACATAACTCTTCTTTTTGAGGTTTAAGTTAGTTTTGTATGTAAATGCAATTCTTTTAATTCTTCCATTGTTAAACCAGTAATTTGTTTAATAAGTTTCAAATCCAATCCAATTTTTAGTAATTTAATAGCAGTTTCATGCTTATTTTTTAAAATGCCTTGTTCAATACCTTGCTCCATGCCTTGTTTCAAGCCTTGCTCTAAACCTTCCTCCAATCCTTGCTTCATTCCTAGCTCTTGTCCTTTTTCCAATCCATGTCTCATACCATTTTTAAACCCATTATTTGTAGCGGTATTATATTCATAAATGGCTTTCTCTCGCCATTCTGCAAGTCTTTGCAATTTTTCATCTTCACTTAAAGTTTGTAATTTCTCATTTGCCTTTTTTAATTCTTTATTCTTTTCCATTTTCTTCATCACCCTTTCCGATTTGGGATTATCTAAAAAGGATAACCAATCTAGTAAGGTATCACTATCATTAGAAATTCCAACAATCTTTGGTAATTCTATTATATGAAATTCTAGCTTTTTTGTCAATATGATTTTGCGATATTTTTCTTCGATAATTTTCCAAGAGGTATGATAATCTAATGTTTCCAATCCCCTTACACAAAAGTCGGTAATCAAAATAACAATGGTTTTTTTGAGATTATCATACGACTGCCCAGCTTTAATCTGTTTGGTATACACTCGTCCCCAATAGTATAAAATTCGTTCTTTTACTTCTTCCTGACCTGCAACTTGCATTTCAATATTGCAATACTCACCATCGTTAATGGTAGCAATAATGTCAAGTACCCCTAACTTGTCTTCTGGATAATCCCTTCGTAAAACAACATTTTTACTTAAATCAATACGATTAATCTTTTGTTCTAAAATGGCTTCTAAAAAATTGGTTGTAATCGTTTCACTTCCTATTTCTCCAAACAAAGCTTGAAAAACAACATCTAATTTAGGAGAAAGAAGAGAAGTTTCCTCTTGTAAAACATGTGACATAAAAAAATCCTTTCTAAATCTTGCAGAATAGCAAAATTTGAACAAAAATTTACACAGAGGTTTTTAAGTGTATTGTAAAAACAATATAAAAAATAAAAACTTATAAAAATAAATTCATTTTATTTCGGAAAATAGCAAGACCTAATTTCTTGAATAAAAAACTTTGATATTTAATGCTTTAATAGAATAAATAAAAATACACTTTAAACATGTGCATAAAAATATTAAACCATAAAAAAGTAGAAAAGTAAACAAAAACATTTCGACAAAATTTGATAAAATAAGAGCATATGGTTGGTTGAATGAAAACAATTATGTAAAAAGATAATACTTAAAAATCAATTGTTTTATTGCTTTGTAGAAAGAGTATCGATATAATGAGAAAAAAGAAAAGGAGCAAAAGAAGAATGAAAAGAAAAAACAAGGGAATTACATTAGTCGCTTTGGTGATTACGATTATTATTTTATTAATCTTGGCAGGAATAACTATTAACCTAACAGTAGGAACAAGAGGAATTTTAACAAGAGCACAGGAAGCAGGAAAAAACTATCAGGAAGCAGCTAAAAGAGAAGATGAAGAACTAGCTAAACTATGGGATGAGGCAGAAAATATTTTGAAAGGAACGGGTAGTAGTAATAGTGAAGCAACGGGAGGAAGTGCAGGAGATGGTGGACAAGATCCAGTTAATCCAGGGGGAGATGATAAGCCAATAATACCACCATTTGGTACGGTTACAAAAACAGAGGATAATGTAAAGTATATAGCTGATGGAGAAGGTAATACAATACCAGTACCAGAAGGATTTGAACCAATAAAAACAGAAGAACAGGGAACGAAGGATACAGGCTTTGTTGTAGTTGATGAAAACAAAAATGAATTTGTATGGATCCCTGTTAATGATATTAGTGAGTATACAAGGATAGCATTTTTAGAATCAGAGCCAGGAACAAGGATAGATTCATTAACTAATAGTCTAATGATAGAGTGGCCTAAAGCGAGTAATTTTTATTTTACTGAAGCACTTCCAGAAGATGAAAAAAATAGTATTGAAAAATATAAAGGATATTACATAGGAAGATATGAAGCTGGAATTGTAGGCTATAATGCAAGTATAACTACAAAAAACGTTAATAAATTAAAAGAGTGGACAGGATATACAAATGGGACTTTAGTAGTACAAAAAGGAAAACAAGTATGGAATTATATTACAAGAAATCAAGCTCAAATAGAAGCTGAAAGGTTATACCCAAAAGCAAATGAAAATAAAGTAATAAGTAAGCTATGCAGTGGATATGCTTGGGATACAGCATTGAATTTTATTGCTAAGAAATATCCTAACTATCCAAAAGAGGGAAGATTAAATCAGTCAAGCAATAAAACTACAGGACAGTGGCAACCTGCGAATAATATTTATGATATGGGAGAAAATGTATATGAGTGGTGTACAGAAAGTTGTAACTATAGAGATGCAAGCAGTGTGCTAAGAGGAGGATACATGTCTCGGGGGACAAAGGTATAATATGTCAGGAGCACGTGGTGGCAATGATGGGGCAACAGGTGCAACGGAAATTGGTGGATTTCGTGTGACACTATATATTAAATGAAAGTTATCTAAAAAATATAAAGGGTTTGTAATGCTATATATTTAAATGGTAGTATTAGAGACTCCTTTTTGTTAAGTAGTAAAGAAAACATACAAAAGGTAAAGAAATTATTACAATGCAAATAATGAGGAAATTTGTATAGTTTTTTCATAACTTTTTTCATAAAATCACTTGCAAAATGCAATAATATGGACTATGATATAAAAATAACAATAGGGAACAAGAAGGAGGAAACAATGGCAGACAAGTTAATCATTGTGGAATCGCCTGCAAAGGCAAATACCATTAAGAAATTTTTAGGAGGAAGCACGAAAGTAGTTGCTTCCATGGGGCATATTCGTGATTTACCAAAATCGAAAATGGGAATTGATATTGAACACGATTTTGAACCAGAATATATTAACATTCGTGGAAAGGGAGATTTAATTAAATCCTTAAAAAAAGAAGCAGCCTCTAGTAAAAAAGTGTACTTGGCAACTGACCCGGACCGTGAGGGAGAAGCAATTGCATGGCATTTGGCGCATATTTTAGGAATTGATGAAACCAAAGAGGTACGTGTTACTTTTAATGAAATAACAAAAGGAGCGGTACAAGAAGCCATTAAAAAACCAAGAAAAATTGACATGAACTTAACCGATGCACAACAAGCAAGAAGAGTATTAGACCGAATTGTGGGATATAAAATTAGCCCCGTGTTATGGAAAAAGGTTCGTCGTGGCTTATCGGCAGGTAGGGTACAATCGGTTGCGGTAAAATTAATTGTAGACCGTGAGGAAGAAATTGAAAAATTCATTCCAGAAGAATATTGGAATATCTATGCTACCTTACTAGAAGAAAAATCCCAAAAAACCTTTGAGGCAAAATTCTATGGAAAAGAGAATAAAAAACAAGAACTTCATAAACAAGAAAAAGTAGACGAAATCTTAAAACAGATAAAAAATGCAAAATATGTGGTACAAGAAGTAAAAAAAGGAGAAAGGAAACGTAACCCTGCACCACCTTTTACCACAAGTACCATGCAACAAGAAGCATCTAGGAAACTAGGATTTACGCTAAAAAAGACTATGAGTGTAGCACAAGGGTTATACGAAGGAGTAAAAATACCAGAAAAAGGAACCGTAGGTTTAATTACTTATATGAGAACCGATTCGACTAGAATTTCAGAAGTAGCAAGAACTGCTGCAAAAGAGCAAATTTTAAAAATGTATGGAGAAGAATATTATAACAATCGTTACTACAAAACAGGAAAAGATGCCCAAGATGCACATGAAGCAATACGACCAACTTATATTGATATAACACCAGAGGAAATAAAAGAGTCTTTAACGAACGACCAATATAAACTGTATCGCCTAATTTATAATCGCTTTATTGCAAGCCAAATGTCAACAGCAATTTATGATACCATTCAAGCTACTATCGATGCAAACCATTATACCTTTAAAGCAACAGGGCAAAACTTAAAATTTAAAGGATTTATGGTATTATATGTAGAAGGAAATGACGAGAGCAAAGAAGAGGATGATACGAATTTACCAGAATTAGTAGAAAACGCGGAGGTGAAAGAACAAAAAATAGAGCCAAAGCAAAGTTTTACCGAACCACCACCACGATTTACGGAAGCAAGTTTGGTAAAAGCATTAGAAGAAAAAGGGATTGGAAGACCAAGTACGTATTCCCCAACCATTACGACCATTTTAGAAAGAAGATACATCGAGAAAATACAAAAACAATTAGCACCAACCGAGCTTGGAAGAATTGTTAATAAATTATTAATCGAAAATTTTAGTGATGTCATCAATGTGGAATTTACCGCAAAAATGGAAAGTGAATTTGACCAAATTGCAGAAGGAAAAGAAAAGTGGAAACATACCATTCGTGAGTTCTATACTCCATTTGAAAAAACAATCGAAAAAGTAGAAAAAGAACTAGAACATGTAGAATTAGTAGAAGAAGTATCAGACGTACCATGTGAAAAATGTGGTAGAATGATGGTAGTCAAATACGGAAAATATGGTAAATTTTTAGCCTGCCCAGGCTATCCAGAATGTAAAAACGCAAAACCAATTGTGGAGACCATAGAGGTACCATGTCCAAAATGTGGCGCAAAAGTACAAATACGAAAAACTAAGAAAAAAAGAAACTACTATATTTGTGAAAATAACCCAAAATCCTGTAACTATATTTCATGGAACAAACCAAAACCAGGAGAAATTTGGGAAGAACCAGAAGAAAAACCAGAAGTAGAAAAAAAGCAGGAAAAGAAAAAGACCACAAAGAAAACAACTAAGAAAAAAACAACATCAAAAGCAAAAAAGAAATAGATATTTTTTAAAGTAAAACCTAAGAAAAACAGGTAGGGCGATAGAAATCACCCATGTAGCACAATATATAAAAAGATATATGAAATGATAGATAAGAAAGAAGGAACTAATATGGATTATAACGATTTAGCAGATATCATATTTCCGCAAGTAAAGGATATTTCCTATTATGAAGAGAAATACAAAAAAAGAGAACTGCCAGAAGGAGCCGTTGTAACAAGATTTGCCCCAAGCCCAACAGGATTTGTGCATATTGGGGGACTATACCAATCGGTGATTGCAAAAAAGATAGCAAACCAAACAAAAGGTGTGTTCTTTTTAAGAATAGAAGATACTGACCAAAAACGTGAAGTGGAAAATGGTGTATTAGATATTGTAACTTCTTTACAAGGCTTTGGAATGGCACCAGATGAAGGAATGTCAGATGATATTCATGAAAAAGGAAATTATGGTCCATATAAGCAATCCTTACGAAAAGAAATTTACCAAGCTTATGCAAAATATTTAATTCAAAAAGGATGTGCTTATCCATGTTTTTGTAAAGCAGACGATTTAGAAGAAACCAGAAAAAAACAAGAAGCAGCAAAGGAAAGAACAGGATATTATGGTGTATGGAGTAAATGTAGACATATTCCAGTGGTAGAAGCGATAGAGAAAATAAAGAATGGCGAAAGTTATATTGTACGTTTTAAATCTACACGGAAACCCAGAAAAGAAAATAAAACATCATGATGTGATTAAAGGAAATGTCGATTTTCCAGAAAATGACCAAGACATTGTTATTATTAAATCCGATGGGCTTCCTACGTACCACTTTGCCCATGCGGTAGACGACCATTTAATGGGAACCACCCATGTCATTCGTGGTGATGAATGGTTATCTTCTGTACCTCTACATTTGCAACTATTTCAAACACTAGGGTTCAAAGCACCAAAATATGCCCATATTGCACCAATTATGAAAGAAGAAAATGGTGCAAAACGAAAATTAAGTAAAAGAAAAGACCCAGAAGCAGCAGTGAGTTATTATTTAGAAGCAGGAATTCCAGAACTTGCAGTCGATGAGTATTTGTTAAACATTGCAAATTCTAATTTTGAACAATGGAGAAAACAAAATCCAGATGCCAATATGTCGGAATTCGATTTACAACTAAATAAAATGAGTGTAAGTGGAGCCTTATTCGATATGGTAAAATTATTGGACATTTCCAAAAGAGTCATTTCGAAATACACCAAAGAAGAGGTGTATGAAAAAGCAATGGCATGGGCATGTATTTATGATAAATCCTTAAAAGAAATCCTAGAAAAAGATAAGGATTATACCTTGCAAGTATTAGGAATTGAAAGAGGAAATGCCAAACCAAGAAAAGATATTGCAAAATGGTCCGATTTAAAAGAAAATATTATTTATTTGTATGATGAAGAATTTTTTACAAGTCCAATTTCCTACGAATTCCAAAAAATAAATAATCCAGAAGAGATAAAAAACATCATAGAAGGATATATTGCAAAATATTTCAACATAGAAGATGACAAAGAAACATGGTTTAACAAAATGAAAGACTTAGCAGAACAATTTGGGTATGCAAGAGAAGTAAAAGAATACAAACAAAATCCAGAAAGTTACAAAGGTCATGTAGGAGATGTTAGTACGGTTATTCGTATTTGTCTAACCGGAAGAGCTAATACCCCAGATATGTATGAAATTATGAAAGTATTAGGAAAAGAATCGGTTATTAAACGTTTAGAACATGCTATTCAATAAGTAGGTGATGAAAATGGAATACCAAATAGGAGATATTGTAAGAACCAAAAAAGTACATCCATGTGGAAGCAAATTATGGGAAATCACAAGAGTAGGTATAGACTTTAAACTAAAATGTAGTGGCTGTGGACACGAAATTTTAGTAGAACGCCCAAAGGCATTAAAAATGATTACGAAATTAGAGAGTAGAAAAGAATAGAAGATATGTAGGGGCGGTCCTTGTGTCCGCTCCTTTGTCAATTCTACAGTTATGTCTCAATGGCTTCTTTTGGTTTTTGAAAACTCAAATGTAGTAAAATCGGGGTAATAAAGGTTACTAAAAATACAGTAATAACAATAATCGAAAAAATTTCTTCGTTGATAAGACCAATGCGTTTTGCTTCATCAATCATAATAAATGCCATTTCTCCACGTGTTGCCATGCCAATGCCAATTTGCAAACATTCTCTTTTTTTATAACCACATAATATAGCACCAAGACCATTTCCAATCATTTTACTGATAATCGTAATGGCAGTAAATAAAATAATAAACTGCCAAATGTAGGCTGGGAACGATAAAGTGGTGAGTTTTAATCCAACACTTGCAAAAAACATAGGGGAAAATAACATATAAACCAATACATCAATTTTATTTTTAATAAATTTTCCTTGTTTTGTATTACCAACCACAAGCCCTGCAATATAAGCACCAATAATACCACTAACACCAAATTTTTGGGCAAGATAAGAAAGTAATAATGCAAAAGCAAGAGAAAAAATAGGTAATTCCTCTTTTCTAGGTAGTTTTTCCTCTAACCATTCCAAAAATCGAAACATAACAAATCCGAATATCAATGGCAAGTATAAAGAAACCAATAATTTTAAGAAGTAGGATAATGGTAGTGGAAAAAGAAAAATTTCCTTTATTTAAAATAAATGTTAAAAAGATAACACCAATAATATCATCTACAACCCCTGCACCTAAAATGGCGGTACCAACATTGGTTTTTAGTTTTTTCATTTCCATTAAAGATTCCACGGTAATACTAACCGAAGTTGCGGTAATCACAATACCAAAAAATAGATTTAAGGAATTGTTAAACGTATAGCATTTACTAAATAAAAAGCCAAACAATAAGGGAATAACAACTCCAAGGCTAGCAATAATGATAAATTTCTTAGTGCCTGCCATAAATTTTTTCAAACTTGTTTCCATTCCTGCTAAAAACATAATAAAAATGATGCCAAGATTTGCCAAAAATTCTAAAATCGTATTGGACTGGATGAGATTAAAAACAGCGGGTCCTAAAACAACACCTGCAATCAATCCACCAAGCATTTTAGGCATATGAATTTTGTAAGTAGCCATACTAAAAATTTTGACAAATAAAATAATTAATCCAATATCAAGTAAAAATTTGTAATCCATGTACATTTCTCCTTTGTAAGTTTTAACTTTTATCATTATATCACAAAAAGTATTGTATAAATCATTTTTTTTAGTATATAATCTAGGTAATAAAAATAAGAGAAGTTTGAAAAAATAGTAGCAATATAAGCTATTTTTATCAAATTTTATATCTTGTAGGAAAGGAAGGTTAAAAAGAATATGAAACAAAAAGTAAAAGTGGTTCAATATGGAACCGGAAAAATGGCAGTTTATACGATGCGATATGTTTATGAAAAAGGGGGAGAAGTTGTTGGGGCAGTGGATGTAAACCCAGAAGTCATTGGAAAAGATATTGGTGAAATTATGGAGGAAACCAAAAAAGGAGTTGCTGTAACAGCCCTAGAGAATGCAGAAGAAATGCTAAAACAAGTAAAACCAGATATTTGCGTGATAGAAACGAGAAGTTTATTTAGTGAGGTACAAGATGCATTACTTCTATGTGCAAAACTAGGAATTAATGCCATTACTACTTGTGAAGAGGCATTTTTCCCAATGAACTCAAACCCAGTCGCTACAAAACAGATTGATGAACTGGCAAAGAAAAATAATTGTACCATTACGGGAAGTGGATACCAAGATATCTATTGGGGACAACTAGTAAGTTCCATTGCAGGTTCTACCCAAACCATTAAAAAAATAAAAGGAAGTTCAAGCTACAATGTGGAAGACTATGGAATTGCACTTGCCGAAGCACATGGAGCAGGATTAACCTTAGAAGAATTTGAAAAACAAGTTGCTTCTTCGGATAATATATCTGAGGAAGAAAGAAACAAAATCATTGAAAAAGGAGAATTTGTACCATCTTATATGTGGAATGTAAATGGTTGGTTATGCGAAAAATTAGGACTAACGGTAGAATCCCAAACCCAAAAATGTATTCCACAAACCCATACAGAAGATATTTTTTCTGCTACCTTAAACATGACCGTAAAAGCAGGAAATGCCACAGGAATGAGTGCAGTCGTAACCACAAAAACAAAAGAAGGCATTACCTTAGAAACCGAATGCATTGGAAAAGTATACTCGCCTGAAGACTACGACAAAAACGAATGGACCATAGAAGGAGAACCAACCACCACCATAACCGTAGCAAAACCACAAACGGTAGAACTAACCTGTGCTACCATCGTAAACCGCATCCCAGATGTTATTAATGCAGAACCTGGCTATGTTCCAACCGAACAAATAGGAGAGCTAAATTTTAAAATAAAACCATTACAGGAATACGTAAAATAATAAGAACCTTCCGTCTTACTTTGTGAGACGGAAAATTCTATTTGCATAATTTTCGAATTCGTAGTACAATAGCAAGAAACAAAAGAAATGGAAATAAGAATGATGAAACAAAGTATAAAAAGAAAAATAGGATTAACAGTAAAAAAGAATTTTATATGGGTAATTGTACTGTTATGTATGATTGCATTTTTTGCGATTATTGAAGAAGTATTAGAAAACGAAATATGGCGATTTGATGATGGTGCTTATCGTTTAATTTCTAACTTAATTTCAAACCCAGTTACTTCGATTTTTATGGTGATTACCAATTTAGGAGGAGCCATTGGAATTGTTACAACGACCATTTTAATATTAATTTTTATGAAACATAAAAAATACAAATTTCATATTGTATTTAATTTGGGAACAGTACTTATTCTAAATCAAATGATTAAATACATTGTACAACGCCCACGCCCAATCGAGCATAGAATTATCGACCAAGCAGGCTATAGTTTTCCATCACGGACACTCTATGGTAAGTATGGCGTTTTATGGATTTTTGATTATTTTAATTTATCATAATATTAAAAACAAATCTCTAAAATGGGGGCTTTGCATTGGGCTTACGTTTCTTATTTTATTAATTGGTGTAAGCCGAATTTATCTTGGCGTACACTATGCAAGTGATGTAATTGGAGGATTTTGCTTATCCATTTCGTATTTAATTGTTTATACAAAAATGATAGGAAAAAGCATAAAAAATGAAAAAAATTAGAAAAAGTGTGATATACTAACAAGAGGAAGAAAAAGAAAACTTAGTGTGCAACGTGAAAAGTTTTTCATACGAAATTAGATATTTCAAAAACAAATTAAGGGAAGGAAGGAATTTTTTTATGGTAGAAAGAAGAAAAATTGTATTAGTAGGAACTGGGTTTGTGGGAATGAGTATGGCATATTCTCTTTTAAACCAAGGAGGAGTAAACGAGCTTGTTTTAATTGATGTCGTAAAAGAAAAAGCACAGGGAGAAGCAATGGATTTATCCCATGGTATGCCTTTTGCACCAACCAAAATGGATATTAAAGCAGGAGACTATTCCGAATGTAAAGATGCCAATATTGTTGTTATTACCGCAGGGCTAAACCAAAAACCAGGGCAAACACGCTTAGAACTTGCAAAAGCCAATGCCAATATCATGAAAGATATTACCAAACAAGTAGTAGCAAGCGGATTTAAAGGGATTTTTGTAGTAGCAAGTAATCCTGTCGACTTAATGACCTATGTGGTATATAAAACCTCTGGTTTTCCAAAAGAAAAAATAATTGGTTCAGGAACGGTACTAGATACCGCAAGACTTCGTTTCTTAATTGGGGAGTATTTACAAGTAGCAAGCAAAAATGTGCATGCCTACATTATGGGGGAACATGGCGACTCTTCTTTCGTTCCATGGAGTCATTGCTATGTAGGTTGTAAAAAGATGATCGATGTGATGAAAGAAAATGGAAAAGATTTTAGCGATTTAGATAAAATTTATACCGAAGTACAACAAGCAGCCTATGAAATTATTAATAAGAAAAAGGCAACCTACTATGGAATTGGAATTGCCCTAACAAGGCTAATAAAGGCAATTTTAGGAGACGAAAATGCCATTATGCCAGTTTCCATTTATCAAAACGGAGAATATGGACATATGGGAATGTTTATTGGGGTACCAGCCATTATTAATCGAAACGGAGTAAAAGAAATGATAGAACTAAAACTAGAACCACAAGACCAAGAAAAATTCGATAACAGTTGTAAGTTATTAACCAAGATGATAGAAGAAGAAATTAATCCAGTTTTAGAGGAAGAATAATATCATTGTATGGGTGGACCTTGTGTCCACTCCAATACATGAAAATAGATGAAGAAACGAGGAAATCGATTCTATCAAATAGACATAGAAAAGAGAAAATAAATGGAAGAAATAACTGAAAAACTATTTTTATTAGCTGACCCAAAATATCAAGAATTTCAAAGTTCTTTATGTCCAGGAACAAATAATATAATAGGGGTACGAGTGCCAGTTCTTCGTGGAGTAGCAAAAGAGATTGTAAAATCCGATTGGAGAGCATTTTTAGAAAAGGCAAAAAGTGATTATTATGAGGAAATTATGTTACAGGGAATGGTAATTGGACTTGCAACTATGGAAATAGAAGAACGATTTTCTTATTTAAAAAAATTTATTCCCCAAATTAATAATTGGGCAGTATGTGACGTTACCTGTGCAGGCTTAAAATTTGCAAGAAAAAACCAAGAGCAAGCATGGAATTTTCTAATGCCATATCTAAATTCAAAAAAAGAATTCGAAATTCGCTTTGGCGTAGTAATGCTATTAGATTTTTATATAACTCAAAACTACATCGAAAAAGTATTAGGAATACTAAACAAAATAAAACATGAAGGGTATTACGTAAAAATGGCAGTAGCATGGACTATATCTGTTTGCTATATTAAGTTTCCAAAAGAAACGATAAGATTATTACAAGACAATAAATTCGATAATTTTACATATAACAAAGCCTTACAGAAAATAGTCGAATCTTACCGAGTGAGCAAACAAGACAAAGAAATCATACGAGCTATGAAACGAAAGAACTAAAAAATCCCCCTAAGATAAATGATCTTTGGGGATTTTTTAGTCTTTTCGAAAGCAATAATCTTATAACAATTTTTTTAATTTGTTTTGTGAATCCGTTTCTAAAGCATAAACGGTGTCGATATCATCGCGCAAAAATCGAATTTGCTTTTCAAGAGATGTAATTTTTGCCGCATTTGCATTAATCATTTCAGTCAATTTAGCAGTATTAT
This sequence comes from uncultured Clostridium sp., assembly GCA_948436025.1. GTDB lineage: Bacteria > Bacillota > Clostridia > TANB77 > CAG-508 > RGIG8482. Next base: position 27,984 of record CAOJHH010000014.1, read on the forward strand.
CATCGATTTTCCTATTAAGTTTAGCGTAATTGTCATCAATTTTCTTATCTAGTTTAGCATAAGTGTCATCAATTTTCTTATCTAGTTTAGCGTAATTATCATCAATTTTTTTATCTAGTTTAGCGTAATTATCATCAATTTTTTTATCTAATTTATCAAATTTTGCATCGAATTTTGCTTCTAAAGATTTTAGACCATCAAATAGCAAAGTCTGATTTTGTGCAAATATGGTCATGGTTTGCTGAATTTGCCTTATCATATCAAGCATAATAGTATCATTGTTTTGATTTTCCACTGGGTTTCACCTCCTATCTTTATTAGAATTTTTTTAGCCCAATGGTTTTCAAACTCCTTATTTGTTATCCTAACATAAGAAAAAAAGAATTGTCAACACATATTTACAAAAAAGCAAAAAACTTACAAAAAAATTGTTTGACAAATACAAATAGATATGATACAATATTTAACTGTAATCCGCTTAATTAAGGTTCATAAAGGTTAAATTCGTTTAACTACCTACATTTTTGGATTAGCGAGTATACAAAAAAGGGAGGTGTACATAGAATGTACGCAGTAATTGAAAGTTGTGGAAAACAATACAAAGTAGCAGAAGGTGATGTTGTATTTTTCGAAAAACTTGATGTTGAAGAAGGAAAAAAAGTAACGTTTGATAAAGTTGTTTTCGTTTCCGATGGAGAAAAAATCGAAATTGGAGCTCCTTATGTAAAAGACATCAAAGTAGAGGGAAAAGTAATTGCACACGGAAAAGCAAAAAAAATCATTGTTTTCAAATATAAGGCAAAAAAGAATTATAAGAGAAAACAAGGACACAGACAACCATACACAAAGGTTGAAATTACAGGAATTAAAAAGCCAGCTGCAAAGAAAACAGCAGCTAAAGAAGAACCTGCAAAAGTAGAAGAAAAATAAGAGTAAATAAAATCCAACTGATGGAAGGAGTGAGAAAACATGGCTCATAAGAAAGGTCAAGGTAGTGTCAAAAACGGAAGAGACAGCGAGTCAAAACGTCTTGGAGTGAAACGTGCAGATGGTCAATTTGTATTAGCAGGAAATATATTAATTAGACAAAGAGGAACTCATATACATCCAGGAACTAATGTAGGAAAAGGTAGTGATGATACTTTGTATGCATTAGTAGATGGAACTGTTAAATTTGAAAGACTAGGAAAAGAGAAAAAGAAAGTAAGTGTTTACCCAAGCGTGGAAACCGTAGAAGCAAAATAAATATGTATCTTAGGACAACTCTAGAAAGGAGTTGTCTTTTTTTTAAAAATACAGTATAATAGAAATACTTATCATCAAAAAGGGGGAAACAAAATTGGAAAAAAAGAAAATATTAACAGGAGATAGACCAACTGGGAAATTGCATATAGGGCATTATTTTGGCTCGCTACAAAATAGGGTAAAACTTCAAAATGAATATGAAACTTTTATTGAAGTAGCAGATGTGCAAGCATTAACCGATAATTTTGCTAATCCAGAGAAAGTGAAAAACAATGTAAAAGAAATTGTAATGGATGAATTAGCAGTAGGGATTGACCCCAATAAAGTAACTTTTTTTCTACAATCCATGATACCAGAGATTGCAGAATTGACTGTGTTTTATTCTAACTTGGTTACCATTGCAAGGTTAGAAAGAAATCCAACCGTTAAAACCGAAATTGCACAAAAAAGAGATATTTTTGGAGAAAGCGTAACCTATGGTTTTTTAGGGTATCCAGTAAGCCAAGCCGCAGATATTACCGCCTTTGATGCAAATCTAATACCAGTAGGAGAAGACCAATTACCATTAATTGAACAATGTAGAGAAATTGTAAGAAAATTTAATAGTATTTATGGAGAAACCCTGAGAGAACCACAAGCGTATTTAGGAGAAAATAAAAGAATTAAAGGATTAGATGGAAACGAGAAAATGGGAAAATCATTAGGAAATGCCATTTATTTAAGTGACAGCGAAGAAGAGATTACGAAAAAAGTAATGAGTGCCATAACCGATCCTGCAAGAATAAAAAAAGACGACCCAGGTAATCCTAACCTCTGTATGGTAGCGTATTACCACAACCTATTTAGTTTAGGAGAAGTAAAAAGCATTTGTGAAGAATGCAAAGCCGGAAAACGAGGATGTGTTTCTTGCAAAAAGCAATTAATTAAAAATATTGTAGAACATCTAGCACCAATTCGAGAAAAAAGACACTATTACGAAGAACGACCAAAAGAAGTAAAAGAAATCCTACTAGAAGGAACCAATCAAGCAAGAAAAGAAGCACGTATCACAATGGAAAAAGTAAAACAAGCAATGAAATTAGATTATTGTTAATTAGGAGTCCAGCATTTTGTCCACAAGATGGAATGGGGGGAGAAGATAATGACTTATATTAAAGGAGAAGAGTATGTTTACAGATTATGCTAAAATAGTAATTAAATCAGGAAATGGTGGAAATGGTGCTGCTACGTTTCGTAGAGAAAAGTATGTAGCAGCAGGTGGTCCAGATGGTGGAGATGGTGGAAAAGGTGGAAGTGTTTATTTTGTCGTTGATAAGGATATGAACACACTACTTGATTTTCGTTATAAAAAAATATTTAAAGCAGAAAATGGACAAAATGGTAGTGGAAATAATTGTTATGGGAAAAAAGGAGAAGATTTATACATTGGTGTTCCACAAGGAACCATTGTGAGAGACTCTGTAACGGGGCGAGTGTTTGCCGACTTATCGGAAGAAAACCAAAAAGAACTCGTACTTCCTGGCGGAAGAGGTGGAAAAGGAAATGTGCATTTTGCTACTTCTACAAGACAAGCACCAAGGTTCTCGCAAGACGGAGAAAAAGGGCAAGAAAAAGAAATCATTTTAGAACTAAAACTATTAGCTGATGTAGGATTAATTGGGTTTCCCAATGTTGGAAAATCAACATTCCTTTCAAGAGTCACTTCTGCAAAACCCAAAATTGCAGACTATCATTTTACCACCATTATTCCAAACTTAGGAGTGGTAAAATCGGTCTATGGCGACAGCTTTGTGATTGCGGATATCCCCGGAATTATAGAAGGAGCAAGCACAGGAGTAGGGCTTGGTATTCAATTTTTAAGACATATTGAAAGAACAAGATTATTGCTTCATGTAGTAGATGTTTCAGGAGCTGAGGGAAGAAACCCAGTAAAAGACGTAAAAACCATCAATGAAGAATTAAAAAGTTATAGTGAAAAATTAGCCACAAGAAAACAAATTCTTGTTGCCAATAAAGTAGATGCTATGCAAAATGAGGACTTACTAAAACAATTACAAACACTAGCCAAAGAACAAGACTTAGAATTATTTACCATATCAGCAGTAACCGGAGAAGGAATCGATGAGCTAATGAACCGAGTAACCGAAATGTTAAAACAATTACCAAAAGAAGAACTAATCGAAGTAGAAGAAAAAATGGTATATACTCTAGAAGATAAAAATGAATTTACCATTACCAAACACGGAGAAGAATACTATGTAGAAGGGCCAGCTGTAGAAAGACTTATGGGAAGAATTAATATAGGAGATAATGAGTCTATGCATTACTTTGCAAAAGTAATAAAACAACTAGGAATTGAAGAAGAACTGCTAAAAAAAGGTGTAAAAGAAGGAGATACGGTTAAGTTTTTAGAATGGGAATTTGAGTGGTACCGATAAAAAAAGAGAGGGTCAAACAAAATTTTTAACGAAAGTTCAAACTTTTGTTTGACTTTTTCTTTTTTTTGTGATACGATAATGGAAAACTAAGAAAAAGGGAGTGATTTGGTTTGAAGAAAAAAGATCCAAATGAATTAGGAAAAAGAGAGAAAGCCATATTAAAATTTATTGAAAAACAAATAGCATTAAACTGCTATCCACCATCTGTAAGGGAAATTGGAAAAGCAGTTGGGCTAAAATCAACCGCAACGGTACATGGGTATCTTGCTAAACTAGAAGAAAAAGGATACATTAAGAAAGAATCACAAAAAGGAAGAACCTTAAAACTATTAAAAGGTGGATTAGGAGAAAACAAAAACCAAACGCAAATGAAAGAATTTTATTCTGGAAAAGAAATGGTAGAAGTACCAGTAATCGGAAAAATTACAGCAGGAGCACCAATCCTAGCCGTAGAAAATATTACTGATACATTTCCAATCCCAATTGATTTTGTAGGAAACAGCGAATCCTTCATGCTAACCGTTAGAGGAGAAAGTATGATAGAAGCAGGAATTTTGGATGGAGACTATATTTTAGTAAAAAGACAAGAAAGTGCAAACAACGGAGAAATTGTAGTAGCTTTAATCGAAGACGAAGCAACCGTAAAAACCTTCTATAAAGAAGTAGACCATATTCGTCTACAACCAGAAAATTCTACAATGGACCCAATCATTGTACCAGATTGCAAAATTCTTGGAAAAGTATCTGGCGTATTTCGTAAAATGTAAAAATAAGAAAGGTATATAAAATGGAAGAACTAACAGGAAAATTTTATGATTTAGTAACAAAAAAAGAAATACCAAGAGAAAAAATTGAGCCATACAAAATTTACTTATATATTGAGGATAATTATTGTGGCAGTGCTAGAATGGTTACTTTCGATACAAAAGGAATTATGATAGATAGTACTTACATAAATTATAAAGAAAAACTTTCTATGCTAACAGAAGTAGTAAAAGCAAAATATATTAATTTAGGAAATAACAATGTAACAGTAGAATTTGAGGACATGATTCATTTTGATGGGCTTCAAATAAGAATGCCACATATCATGGTAACATATACAAATGCTATGGGCGAAGTTGTACAAGAAATGTTAAATGAAAATACTATGGAAAACATGATGTTTAGGGATGAACAAGGCAATATTACAATCGATGCCAATAATAGCTATATAGGAAACGACGACTATATTAATAAATCGAAAATTAGGGAAGATTTTAGGACAAGTAGGAGTGAAGAGAAAATAAACCATACATCATTTTCAATGGATACAAAATCATATTCCAAATTTGAAATTAATTTTAAAGATAATGATTTTGGAAATATTGATATTGAAGGACTTAAAAATGTATCGCAAATGCCAAATTGGAAAATATCCATTGATCAATTTGGTTTTACAGGGAAATATGATTTAGGTAAAGAAGAAGATATGGAAAGATTAAAAAAAGACATACTATCTATGCCCAAAAATGCAAAAGAAGCGCAAGAAAGAGGAAAAAACCAAAAATATAGAGAAGAAGCGAGAGAAGGATAACTTCTCTTCTTTTATTGGAGATTTCTTAAAATTACCATAAAAAAGGTATTGACATAATCAATTTAAAATGGTATTATAAATAATACAGAAACAAATTACTTGGAAGTGACATATTTTTAAGTA
>CAOJHH010000015.1 GCA_948436025.1 uncultured Clostridium sp.
TTCTTAATTTATATGAAAATACATCACTCTATATAGTTCACGGATTCAGGATAATAAGGGTATAATCTTTTGAAAATCATCAACCTTGTAAGGTTAAAGGAGGGCACAAAATGAAAATTCAATTCGATTCACGCAACGGAGCAATGGCAGCAAGCAATGACTATGCTGTAAATGCTATTCCGTGGAGGGATGGTTCATTCAGCTACTACATGTGGAACATCACAATCCGGAATGTAGAAGACGAGGATAAGGTAAATAACTTGACAAGTATAGAACTCTACTGCCAAGATATTCCTATCTTAAAACTGGAAAAGGTGTTTGAATGGCTGACAGAAAATGCCGAAAAGACAGCAGACGAAATAAAGCAGTACATTCGGGAAAATCTTTCTCGCCGGAAATGTAATGTGTACAAGGTGACAGGTGAAGGAAGCAGTATGAAAATTATAGAAAAATCCAAACGTGCTAAGGCACCTGTACTGCAGTATCCTGGAACTCGGCTGGATGAAATATCCGACTAAAAATAAGAGACGTGCAATGCGCGTCTCTTATTTTTTATCTCTTACATATTCCTTTCCCATTTGAGCAAGCCAAATTTGAAAGGCTCTGCTTTTGGACTTGGTATGGATTCGATGTTTCATTTGCATTTTTCAACATGTTTTGTCAAAAAAGAAATCATATCTCTATGATTTCTTTTTATCCTTATTCATTATCATATACAATGCTGGAACAAGATATAGGGTTAGCATGGTAGAATACACAAGTCCTCCTATAGTTACAATTCCTAATGGTTGTATCATTTCGGAACCTTGACCCATTCCTAGGGCCATGGTGGATAGTCCTAATATTGTTGTTAGGGCTGTCATTAGAATTGGTTTTAGTCTGGTTTTTCCAGTTTGTATTAGTGCATCTTTTACAGGTAAGCCTTTTTCTTTTCGTAAATAATTGGCGTAATCGATAAATACAATTCCATTGTTTACAACTACACCTGCTAGCATTAGAAAGCCTAGCATTGCAATTAAGCTTATTTCACATCCACAAATCCATAGTGCTAATAATCCTCCTGTGAAGGCTAGTGGAATGGTGAACATAACGATGAATGGTGATTTTAGGGATTGGAACTGTGCTACCATGATTAGGTAAATAAATACAATGGCTAGCAAAATCATAAGTCCTAAATCTTTTAAGGATTGATTGATGGTTTCACTTTCTCCTTGTAGTTCCACAGTATATCCTTCTTTTGGTGTATATTCTTTTAATTTATTTTGTACTTCTCTTCCTACTAATCCTACATTACTATCGGTTTTTACGGTTGCTGTTACACTAACGTAACGTTCTTGCTTATCATGCTGGATAGACGATAATCCATCCGTTTCTTCTATGTTCGCCACATCTGATAACGCTACTTCTACGGTTTCATTGTTTTTCTTACCCGATAGTTTAATCGCCCCTAAATTATCGGTCGTTGTTTTCTTTTCTTCTTGTTTTACCACAACAACTGGATAATCTTTATTTTCAATGGTAACGTCTGTTGCTTCTTTTTGGTTGGATACCTCACTTGCAATGGTTTGGTAAATTCCTGCTACGGTTAATCCATATTCCATTGCCTTATCCTTATTTACCACGACATGTTTCTCTTTTTGTGTTTCAGAAACACCAGAATCGACACTATCTATTCCATCGATTTGTTCTATCATACTGGTGATTTCCTTTGCTATTTTTTGTAATTCTTCTGTTTCCTTTCCTTTTATTACAATTTGAATACCAGATGACATCATAGAAGACATATCCATATTAGAAGTGCTTACTGAAATTTCATAACCACAGTCTTTCGTTAATTCATAAATTCTTTTTTCAATTTCCTTATTTGATGTTTTTTTATCTTCTTTTAAAATAGCATATAAATTCATCGTATTTGCTGTACCATTAGATAGTGACATACTTCCCATAGCACTTGAATTAATAGCACCTATTGTATCAATTTCTTTAATGTTTTCTAATAATACTCCTACTATTTCATTTGTTTTATCTTGTGCTTCTTTTTTAGTTACTTCTTTTGGTGGTGTGATGGTAATTGACATTTGTGTTCCTTCTACATCTGGAATAAAGGCAGTTCCCATATTTCCTGCTAATATCGCACTAGTTATTAATAATACCACACAAAATATAATAACAATGGCTTTGTGGTTTAATGCTACTTTTAGCGTTTTTTCATAAGCCCCAACAAATTTATCAAATAATTTTGTTTCCCTTTGATTTGTATTTTTAAACATTTTGGATGCCATTGCTGGTACCAAGGTAAGTGCTACAATTAAGCTAGCAAGTAGTGAATAGCCAATGGTTAATCCCATATCCGTAAATAGTTGTCTCGAAATTCCCTCTACAAACACAATTGGTAAAAATACACATACCGTTGTTAAGGTAGATGCAGCTATTGCTCCTGCCACTCTTGCTGCTCCTTGAATGCTTGCTTCTTTTACACTACTTCCTTCTTGTCGCAACCTATAAATATTTTCAATTACAACAATGGAATTATCCACTAACATTCCAACTCCTAGTGCTAATCCCGATAGAGAAATGATATTAATGGTAACCCCTGTAAAGTACATAAGTGCAATAGCAAAGGTTAAACTAATTGGAATGGATAATGCAATAATAATGGTTGGCTTATAATCTTTTAGGAAGAGTAATAAAATGATAACCGCAAGAATTGCTCCATAAAATAAGTTTTCTAATACCGTTCCAATAATTAAATCTATGTAAATTCCTTGGTTCATTAAAGTTGTAAAACGAACTCCTTCATTTTTTTGTTCTAGTTGTTCCATGGTTTGTTCAATTTCTTTACATACTTCTGCGGTTGATGCCGTACTTTGTTTTTGAAAACTTAGCATAATCGCGTTATTTCCATTTACTTTAGCATATACTTCACTAGAATTATCGGTATAGCCAATATCGGTTAAATCATTCAATGTTATTCTTTCTAAACCGTCTATCTCAAAAGAAAGGAGTGTCATGTTTTTTATTTCGTCTAAATTTTCAAATTTCTCTCCTACTTTAATTAACATTTTGTCATCTTGTGTTTCTATATAACCTGCTGGCATAGAAAAATTATTTGCCATTAGTATGTTAGATACCATTTCTTGTGTAATAATTCCGTCAATCGAAGCACTTTTTAAGGCTTCATCACGTGCTACCTCAAATTCTTTTATTCCTTTTTCTAATTCTTGCTCCCCTTGTTCTAGTTTACTTGCCGCTTTACTTAGTTCAATGGTTAAGGTTGCCTTTGCTTTTTCTAATTCTACTTCTTTTTGTTGTAAACTTGTTTTTTGTTTGGCAAGTTCTGTTTTTCCAACAGTAAGCTGTGTAAGCCCTGCCTCTACTTCGTTTAGTTTTGCCGTTGTTTCGTTTTTTAATTTTTCTGTTTTTGAAATACTATTGTTTAAAAGCTCTAGCCTTGCTTTTTGCTCTTCGGTTACTGCTTCTCCTAATTTTACTAGCTGGGCTTTTTCATCATTTAATTTTACAAGTGCTTGCTCCATTCCTTGAAGAGTAGTCGTTAACGTTGTTTTCGTAAATTTTAGTCCTTCTTCTTTGGTAGCAAGTTCACTTTCTGTAGAAGCAATGGTAGAAATTCCAGTTTGGATTTGTTTTAGCCCATCTAACAATTTTCCCATTTGCTCGTTGGATTGTTTCTGAAGTTCCTCTTTGCCTTTTGCAAGTTGTGCTTTCGCACTATTTAATTCTCCACCTGTTTTCGATAACGTAGCATTCACATGGTCGGTTAATTTCGTATTCACTTCATCAATTTTTGCTTGATTTAACTTAATTTCTAATTTTTCTTCCACAATTCCAGTAGCACTTACCGATGCCACTCCAGAAATTCTCTCTAATTCTGGCAAGATATTCTGGTTTACAAAATTCTTAATTTCTGCTAAATCCATTTCTCCCACATCAACAGCACTCATCATAACTGGCAACATATTGGGATTAATTTTACTAACAATTGGTGCCCCAATATTCGAATCGGTCCAATTCGCCTTAATTAAATCAATCTTTCCATTTAATTCAATTAAAGCAGAATCCATATTCACATCATTTGAAAATTCCAAAATAACCATAGAAGAATTCTCCGAAGAAACCGAAGAAATATTCTTTACATTACTAACCGTCGCCATCGATTGTTCCATAGGCTTTGTCACAACCGTTTCCACCTTCTCTGGACTTGCTCCCACATAACTTGTAATAATTAACGCATATGGCAAATCCATTTTGGGTAATAAATCTGTGGTCATATTCGTAAACGAAATTACCCCCAATAATACAATTAAAATCACCGCAACGAACACCGTAAACGGCTTTTTTACACTATAACTAGAAAACATAAATTCAACGTCCTTTCTAACATAAACAATTTGTTCTATATTAAAACTAATTCTATTTTTAACGATATTTTCATCTTATGATGTAAATTGTATATTATGCTTTAAACTGCATAAGACTCTTCTTTTTTGCACATCTTCTATTATAGCAAGTTTTCGACAATATGTAAACCAATTAGAGTAAGTTTTTTGTGAATTTTTGGTGAATTTTGGAAAAATAAAAAAAGAGCCCCATAGAGGCAGCTCAAAATATTAAATTTGTAATTTCCACATCTTTTCCTTCAGGAAGATTTTCTTTACGCAAATAGTATGGCGGATGTACAAAGCTTACATTTGCTTTGTCGCGATTTTTACCAGATAGCGTATTCTTAATAGTTTCTAATATTTTTTCTATCTGAGCAAAGGTGGTTATCTTAAATGCTACTCTTATTTCGCAAGTAACACGCTCCTTTTCAGAAATCCGACATGTAGCTAAATAAAAATAATATTGTTTCATTTTTGCCTCCTTGGGGGTGGTTACATATCTTAAAAATCAAGATATGTTATTAATATGTAACTAATAATATTGTACATCAATTAACAAAAAATGTCAATTTTTCTTTATATAATTCCAACTATCCTTACACATTTCGTCTATTCCCAAAATTGCTTCCCACCCTAATTCTTCTTTTGCTTTTTTTGGGTCTGCGTAGCAGGTTGCAATGTCTCCTGCTCTTCTTGGTACAATTTTATAAGGTACTGGTTTTCCAGTTGCTTTTTCAAATGCGTTTACCATATCTAGTACACTATAGCCATTTCCAGTTCCTAGGTTATAGATAAATAAGCCTTTTTCCTCTTTTTCTAGTTTTTGTAGTGCTTTAATGTGACCTTTGGCTAGGTCTACTACGTGAATATAATCTCTTACTCCTGTTCCGGTCTTTTGTATTGTAGTCATTTCCAAATACGGACAATTCTTTTAGGGTTCCTAAGGCTACTCTTGCTACATATGGCATTAAGTTATTTGGTATTCCTTGTGGTTCTTCTCCGATTAATCCACTTTCATGGGCTCCTACTGGATTAAAGTATCTTAAAATACAAATATTCCAGCTTGGATCTGAAGTATATATATCTTTTAATATTTGTTCAATATATAGTTTTGATGTTCCATATGGATTTGTAGTTCCTCCTGTTTTGCAATCTTCGGTAATTGGAATGGTCTCTGGGTCTCCATATACCGTTGCCGAAGAGCTAAATACAAACGTTTTTACATCATATTTTCTCATGGTATCTAATAAAACAAGTGCTCCTGAAATATTATTAGTATAGTATTCAATCGGCTTCTCAACAGATTCTCCCACTGCTTTAAATCCCGCAAAATTCAAAACTGCTTCTATCTCATTTTCCTCAAATACTTTCTCTAATTTATCTTTATCTAAATAATCCATTTCATAAAATTTAAAATCTTTCCCCGTAATCTTACGAATTGCCTCTAATACTTCTGGTTTACTATTTGAAAAATTATCAAGAATTACTATTTCCTTTCCCTCATTTAGCAATTCCACTGCGGTATGGCTTCCAATAAAACCTGCTCCGCCTGTCACTAATACTGCCATCTACAAAACCTCCTTTGTTTTTTGTTATTATACCGCAACAAAAATAAGTTGTAAAGAAAAATGACATATCTTTTTTTGTATATGCCATTTCACTTATTTTTATTTATATAATCTCTGATATATCTTATAATCTCTCACAATCTTCCTTACATAATTATTCGTTTCTTTGTAAGGAATATTCTCAATATCACTTCCGTCTTCTTTTAGAGTGCCTTGTTCTATCCAACGTTTTAGGTTTCCTTTTCCTGCATTGTAGGCGGTTAGGGCGAGTAGGGTGTTTTGGTTGTATTCTTTTAGTAAATCGGAGAAATATTTTGTGCCTAGTTTGATGTTTAGTTCTGGGTCGTATAGAGAGGCTTTTTTGGTAAATGGAATATCTAGTTTTCTTGCTAGTTCTTCTGCGGTAGCGTCCATTAATTGCATAAGACCTATGGCTTCGCTTGAGGAGACGACATTTGGTTTAAAGTTGCTTTCTGCTTTGATGATTGCAAAAATTAAAAGTGGGTCTATGTCGTATTCTTCGGCGTACTTATAAACATAGTCTGAATATTTCGTTGGATAGATTTTTTTTAATACTATGGTGTGTACTCTAAAAACACCAAATAACAAAATGAGTAGTATAATTACAATTGCAACAATGATTGTTATCTTTTTTGCCTTTTTATGCAAGGTTACCTCTCCCTTCTTTGTGTTTTTGATCTATGTCTTCACCATGCCTTTCTAATTTCTTGGTTGCATGATATGCAACCCCTACAGGCACATTTTTTGATTTTTCTATTTTTCAATATATCATTCTACTTTGCCTCATACCAGTCGTTTGCTTCGGATAATTCTACTTTTAGTGGAATACGAAGTTTAATTGCATTTTCCATGGAGGTTTTTAGAATTTCTTTTACTTGTTCTTTTTCTTCTATTTTGGTATCGATGATTAACTCATCGTGTACTTGTAAAACAAGTTTTGATTGTAGACCTTCTGTTTCTAATCTTTTATGCACTTCTATCATGGCAATTTTCATAATGTCTGCTGCCGTTCCTTGTATTGGTGTGTTCATGGCTGCTCTTGCACCAAATTGCCTTACCATGTAGTTTGAAGATTTTAGTTCTGGAATTTGTCTTCTTCTATGAAATAGGGTTTCTACATATCCTTTTTCTTTTGCCTCTTCTACTATGTTCTCCATAAATTTCTGAATTCCGCTATATTTTTCTAAATATTGTTCAATATATTCTTTTGCTTGTTTCCTAGAGATGCCTAACTGGCCTGCTAACCCAAAATCGCTAATTCCATAAACAATACCAAAATTGACAGCTTTGGCACTTGACCTTTGCTCATGAGTGACTTCTTCAATTGGGATGTTTAATACCTTTGAGGCTGCTTGTTTATGAATATCTTCATCGTTTTGAAAGGCTTGTATCATATGTTCATCTTCTGAAATATGGGCAAGCACTCGTAACTCAATTTGTGAATAATCGGCATCTAAAAAAACGTGTCCTTTACTTGGTTTAAAGGCTTTTCTTATTTTCTTTCCTGCTTCTACCCTTGTGGGAATGTTTTGTAGGTTCGGTTCGGTAGAGCTAATTCTTCCAGTTGCAGTTACGGTTTGGTGGAAATAGGAATGAATTTTTTGGTCGACTTTATTAATATAAGGCAATAGTCCTTCTACATAGGTAGAGTTTAATTTTGCCATGGCACGATATTCTAGAATTTTTTCTACCACTGGGTGTTCTTCTTTTATTTTTTCTAATGCATCTACATCTGTAGAATAACCACTTTTGGTTTTCTTGGCATAAGGTAATTTTAGTTTTTCAAATAGCACTTCTCCTAATTGCTTTGGAGAATTAATATTAAATTCTTCCCCAGCCAAGGTATGAATTTCTTTGGTTAAGGTTTCTAATTGTTCTTTTAATTGGTTGCCATAGGAAATTAACTCCTCTTTTTCTACTCTCATTCCAACAAATTGCATATCTGCTAATACGCTTACTAGTGGCATTTCAATTTCAGAAAACAAAGAAAGTGCATTTTCCTTTTGCAACTTTTCGGTTAATACTGGTTCTAATTTAGAAATGACATAGGCATATAGCATACCTTCTTGTTTTTGTTTATCTTCTTTTGGTGGCTCATTCATTTCAAATAAGTTTAATTGTTCTTTTTCTTCTTCTACTCCATTTTCTTTTAAATACTCCATTATATCGATTCCAAGGTAACTCGCACTTAAGCCTTCTAATGGATATTTAGAAGCCACTGGATTTAATAAATAGGCCGCAATTTTTACATCACATACAAAGTTTTTTGGCATTATCCCAATTTGTTTTAGTAAGATATAATCTCTGGCTAGTTCATAGCCAACCAATGCTTTTGTTTCAAATATTTCTTGAAAGTTTTTGATAAATTCTTCTTGTTTGTGTTCAAAACAATAGTAGTATACCGTATTTTCTATATGAACACTTATACTTATTATTTCTTTTGGAATAATATACCCCATGTGTTCGGAATTATCCTTTAATCCTAAAGAATAAACAATTCTTTCTTGTGTTTTCAAAAGTTTGATAAATGCTTCTAAATCACTTGGTGTTTGAATTTCCTTTTCGGTAAAATGAATCGAAATTTGCTCTTGGCTTGTTCCTTCTCCTTGTAGAGAAAATCGTTCTATATAACGGTTAAAACGATATTTTTTAAATAACTCTAATACTTTTTGCTTGTCCCACTCTTCTACCTTCATTTCTTCTAGTTTCTCTTCAATTGGTGAATCGATGTTAATTCTACCAAGTTCTCTAGAAAGAAAAGCTAATTCTTTATTTTCTACTAATTTCTCCCTTAGTTTTCCTTTTATATGGTCTGTTCCTTTTTCTAATTTTTCATATAATTTATCAATATCGGTGTATTCTTTAATTAGTGTTAATGCCGTTTTTTCACCTACTCCTGGTACTCCGGGAATGTTATCTGAGGTATCTCCCATGAGTCCTTTTACTTGAATTAATTGCCATGGTTCTACTCCATATTCTTCGATTACTTTATTTCTATCATAATAATCCGTTTCGGTTTTTCCTGCTTTGGTTCGTGGAATTTCAATGGTAACTTTATTGGTAGCAAGCTGAAAATTATCGCGGTCTCCGGAAAGAATGCTAACCTCTAAGCCATTTTTTTCACCAAAACGAGATAGGGTTCCGGATAATGTCATCTCCTTCATAACCCTCTTTTTCAATGATTTTAATATTCATTGCTTGTAATACTTCTTTTATCATCGGCATTTGCATGGCTAATTCCTCTGGCATTCCTTTTCGATTTGCTTTATATTCCTTATACATTTCATGACGTTTGGTTGGTCCCTTTTTATCAAAAGCTACCACTAAATATTCTGGTTTTAATTCTTCTTGTACCTTAAAAAGAATACTTAAAAAACCATATACCGCATTGGTATAAGTGCCATCTTCTGTCATTAACATTTTACTTCCCATAATGCCATAAAAAGCACGATTTAATATACTATTTCCATCTATTAATAATATTCTTGGCATACAATCACTCTCTATTCTTTCTTAATTTTTCTTTATCCTTTTATATTTACCTTTCATGCCTATCTTCCTCTAAACAAGGTATTTATTGACACAATTTTTCGTAACTATATTTTAATATTTTTTCGTACCTCATACTTAAAATCTTTTTATAAAATTCTCTTCTAATTTCAGAAATATAAGGAGTTTCGTTTATAATTTGGTTAATTTCTTCTATATTAATTCTAGGGAATATTCTTAACAAAGCTTTATTACACTCTTCATGTTTTAAGCTACTAATATATTCAAAGTAATTTATTTTTTTATCATTCAATTTTAATGCTGATGTTGGAAATACATATACTCTTGCTTCCATTTCTTCATTATTATTTATAATCTCTTCAATTTTCTCATCTGTTAATTGAGGAAATAAGCATGAAGCGCAGTCATAAATAGGTGCAATTTCAATTTTCTTTAATTGTTCATCAATTAAAAAACCCCAATTACCATTATGCCTATCGAAATTCCCAACGAAACTATCGGCAATAAACATGTTCCAAAAAAATTCTTTTAGTGCTTTTGGGTCATATATAGATTGATTTTCTATTGTTTCTATCACTTCATCTAATTCCGTTCCATAGCCATTTTTTGAACTCTCTATTTGACTATTTTTTAATTCTGCAAATTGCTTTAAGACGATTCCTCTAGAAGAAAAATCTTTACATGCTACAACAATTTTTTCTATACCATTTAAACTATATTTTCCTAATATTGTACTTTGCACATTTAATCCTAACGTTTTCATTATATTGCAAGTTATATATTCGGATATGCAACTGTTTGAATAGCCATGTTCTAATATTCCTTCATTTACATTTGGAAATTTTAACATATAATCTTCTTCATTATATATGATACAAATCTTTCCTCCATTTTTCCCACCGTAATATTTAAAATTATTAATTTCACAATTCGTAAAATCTACCATTTTTATTTCTCCATTCTAATATATTTTTTATATAAATAATCACACTGCTCTTCTGTAATCTCTCCATCCACAAAAGCACTATTTACTGAACCCTGCAATTCATTTATTAGACAATCTAAATAACTCACTTTATTTCTTATACCATTTTTCAAATTTTGTAAATCCCTTTCTAAATAACTTGGCAAACATTTTTCTAATATTACTTCATTTGGAAATATTTTCTTGTTATCCATTTACTTCACATCCTATTTGTTTTCTTTGACTTTTCAATTTGCTTAGCATATCTGTCTTTTGAAATGTCAGTTTTTGCACTCTAAATAATTTTCCCTTGTATAAAACATTCATAAATATAACTGGGATTTTCATAGTACATACTACTATTGTAATTATCTATTTTCTCTATAATCCATGAAGATAGCACTTTTACCAATGTATCTATATATTCCTCTTCATTCTTATTAATCATTATGATTAGTCTTTCATATACTCTTCCCAATTCCCAGAAAGTTGGAGGATTGTTCTTACATCTTGATATTACATCATAATCTCCCATTTCTATTTTATGTTTTTGGATTAGCTCATCTGAAACCTTTTCTATGTTCTCGGAGTGATAAATTTCCGCTAAATCATATACTTTTTTTATCGTCTCTTTTCCTAGTTTTTCTATTATATACTTTTTCGTATTTTTCGTTTTTCTTGCAATATATTCAATAAGACTACAAGTGAAAAATAAATCGTTTTTCTCTTGAGACTCCCCCATAATTATTTCATCTCCTTTACTCCCACGAATTTTATACATTCTAAAGCTTTTTTGGTACAAAATGCAATTTGGTGTGTCGGATGTCTAAATTTGGCAAGTTCCCAAAATGCTTCTCTTGTAATAATTATGTGTGCTTCCTCTTCTTGAGTTTATTATAAAATCTAGCCATTCTTCTGTCATAACTGTAAAATTTTTTATTTTAAGCTTACTATCTTCATTATACTCATACATATTAATCATAGGAGTGTCATATTTTCTTGCCCATTTTTCTGCTTGCTCTGATAATATGGTACAGTAAAAGCCTCTTCCGAAATCTTTTGTATATTTACCTTCCATAATTTTAGGCTCTTCAACCTTACAATCACTACCATGATAAATTATTTGCATAATTTTTCTCCTCTCTTATTCTTTAGATTTCTTAATTTAATAATATCTACCTTTTTTATATCTGTCTTCTTCAGCAATAACTCATTATGACCACAAAACTATTTTAATTTTTTAATATCTTCTCCCATAATTTCTAAATAATCTTTTTCAGCTTGCGTTAAGTGCGACTCCATATATTTGTCATATTCTTGATGTGCTTTTTCTAATGCTTTTTCATGTGATATTGTTCCTGCTCCGTTCAAAATATCTTTATGTGTCATAGTTAAAAATCCGTCTAGTTCTTTTATCCAATCTTTCATAGTCATTGGGTGCATATTTAGAGCATTAATTTCTGCTACATCTAAATAAGCTGATACCATTCTATTTAATAAATCTAATTCTTTTTCTGATAAATAATTTTTTGCAATTTCTGTTTCTGCTTTTGTAGGACTATTTCCTCTAAAATTAGTTAAGCCAATATTTTCCTTTTCACTATCTACCCTGTTAAAAATTACTTCTGCTGCTGTATTTCCATGAACTGCGTAATGCATCTTGTTTTGAACAGTTTTAAAAAATTCTTTTGTTTTTTCATCTCTTGCATCATAATCAACACTTGTGGCATAAATATCTAATACTTTTCTCCAAAATACCTTTTCTGATGAACGAATATCTCTAATTTTTTCTAGTACTTCTTCAAAATATACTCCACCGCCATTATTTTTAAACCTATCCACATTTAAATTATATCCTTTAATTAGATATTCTTTTATTAATTTATTTGCCCATATCCTAAACTGGGTTCCACGAATTGATTTTACACGGTATCCAACCGATATAATTAAATCTAAATTATAGAATTTTATTTTGTAATTTTTACCATCTGAAGCAGTTGTCAAGTTTTCCTTGACAACTGAATTTTCATCCAGTTCTTTTTCTTCAAAAATATTTTTTATATGTAGACTTATATTTTGCTTAGTTGTATCAAATAATTCTGCCATAGCATTTTGTGTCAGCCAAACATTTTCATCTTCAAGTCTGACTTCTATTTTAACTTGTCCATCATCCGTTGTATACATTATAATTTCATTTTCTTTCATAAGGACACTTCCTTTTTATTCTTACTACCTATATTTCCATTTATAAATTCCCTTTATTGTTGCGAAATTATGTTTGTATTTTATAATATTCTATCAACCTTGTCAATATTTGTAGTAAAATAATGCAAATAAATTTCTTTACTTTATTGCATATTTTCTCTTGTCTTTTTCAATTTGCTTACCGTATCTGTCCTCCTCTGAAAAGATACATCCACAGTATTTTTGCATATATAGACCCATTTCTCGTGCTTTAGTTTGTCCTTCTTTGAAGCCTATACGAAAATCACGGTATAGGAAATTTAGTCCATATGTCTTTGCTAAAGTTTCGCCGATTTGTTTAATTACTTCGTGGTTTTGGTATGGGCTTACCAAAAGGGTGGTGGTAAAAGTATCATAACCATGTTCTTTTGCATATTTTGCAGTTTGTTCTAAACGAACTTGATAACAATAGCTTTGGCAACGATTTTTTAGGTTTCCTATTACATGTTTACAAAATTCTTGTAACCCATAGTTTTCTTCAAAAATAGCCTGTATTTGAATTTGGGTTGCATATTCTTTTAGGCAGTCTCTTCTTTGCTTGTATTCAGTGTATGGGTGTATGTTTGGGTTATACCAATATACGGTTGGTTCCATTTGTTCTTTTCGCAAGGTATCGATACAATACACACTACATGGAGCACAACAGGTATGCATTAATAGTTTCATATTAAGCTCATCTCCTACTTATTATTGATTCTTTTTTTCTACAAATACATATTTCTTTTTTATATAAAAATTAGCTATATACATTATAACATTAATAATAATTTTAACAACCATAATCCATTTTGCATAATATTGGTTCAAAATAGAAATTAATAGGCTACTAATTAACATTTGTATGATAAATAGTATTGTATATTTACAGCCTTCAAAAAAAGTATTACTTGTCATTTCTCTTTGAAATACCCATTTCTTATTCAATACAAAGTCTAACACACCTGATATCATTCTTGCTTGGATATTGGCATGAAATGCGTTTATGTTTTTAGAAACAAATAAATAAAATATCCCTACATCTACTACTGCACAAATGACAGAAGATACCATATTTTTTAAAAACTCTTTATAAATTCGATAGGAGTCTTTAATTGGTTTAAAATTTTTAATTCTGCCCTCATATATAGTTTCTATATCAACTGTATCAAATTCTATCTTTTTATGATACATCTGTTTTAAAAAATTCATTTCATATTCATACCTTGACCCATTTACTTCTAAAGCAAATGGTAAATATTTCTTTGGTATTCCTCTTAGTCCTGTTTGTGTATCTTTTAAAGAAATGCCTGTTATTAGTTTGAAATAGATTGAAGAAAATATATTTCCTATTTTACTTGCTAATGGTACTTGGGAATTTCCTTTGAAAGTTCTCTCTCCTAAAATAATTTTACCATTTTCTAACTTTTGGGCTACTTTCTTTACATCACTTGCTATATGTTGCCCATCTGCATCCACTGTTATGATTCCTATGATGTCCTCCTCTATTATCTTCTCAATTCCTGTTTTGATTGCTTGTCCTTTTCCTTTGTTTTTTTCATGTTTATATACTTTTATGTTATCTTTTTTAAGTTCAACAAAAATGGGTTGGCTTTCTTCCTTAGAACCATCATCAATTACAATCATATTATTTAATTTTTCGTTTCTTAACTCTTGTACTAAATTAATTAATTTTCTATTTGGGTTTAAGGCTGGTATGAGTATTACTATTTTATTTAAATTCTCTATATTTTCTCCTATTAGATATCACCCTTTTCTTTATCCGTTTGTTTAGAAATTCTTTTTGACAATAGCTCCTGTTTCATTTTCAAATATTACTTCTGTATTTTCTAAGTTTAGTATATCATTATATTGGTGATAATAATTGCTACGGTTAAAATAGATTAGGTATTCATATGTGCCATTATTCCACTTATTGATATGAGTCATCGTAGTAGCATAATCTAAATTTTCTTTGAAACGATATTTTAACATAGCATAAAACCAATATTCTTGTCTTTGGTTACCAATGATTAATGTATTATTATCTTGTAATGGTAATTTATTTTGTTTTACATAGTTTAAAATTTCTAATTCTTGTGGTGTATAATCAACTCCTATATTTAACAATATTGTTTTATTAAGCCCAAAAATATCCATAACGTCAGTTATTTTCTCATGAGTATCGGTACTTTTATTAATATTAACAGTAGTATGGCTTAACATGAATATCATAATAAGAAAATATAGTGTGACATACAAGCCTGTTATCCATTTCCCATATTTTGTATGTTCTATCGTGTATACCATTCCTCGATAAAACCCGTACAATATAACTAGCCACATAACAAAATAGGTTTTATAAAAATAATATGTAGAAACAAGCCCTTTACGAGTTCCTAAATATAATATACACATATAAATAACCAAAACCCATGTTAATATTGTGTGAAAATTTATCTTTGATTGTTGTTTTAAGTAATATACAAAAAATGGAATAAATAATAGTAAATTTGAGAATAGATTACGATAAATGTATCCTTCTAATGTAATTTGATTGGTTGCTTTTATGGAATTTGCATTTTGGAAACTTGGTAAAATCGTATACAAAAACCCACAAATACACGGAATTACTAATGTGATTATTGTATATAGAATCATTTCTTTATTCACTATTTTGCCATGTTTTTTATAAAAATACAGTATGTAAAATAAAAAAATGGCTCCATAAATTGCTGGTACAAATAAATAATAGGTTAAAAATAATTCTAGGCAAAGTAAAAATAGTATTATCATTTGTGGGATATTTTTAAGTATTTCTTGCTCAAAGCTTTCCATCACAATCAGTATGGTACTAATGATTAGTACTCCTAATGGTAAATAGAAATAGCCAAATAGCATATTATTAAAAGGATACCCTAGTAAATACAAAATTGCTACAACAATGGCAAGAACATAGGTAAAATGATTTTTCGCATATTGCTTTATTGCCACATACAACAATATTCCAGACATTGCCAACATGAATATATCAAATGCAATAAATATTTTGTATAAATTCATTTCTCCTACAAATGGCTCTAGCACTTTAAACCATATCCCTACATTACTATAAGCCCCTGGCATCATTTCTGTTTTGTCTTTTTCTGCCTTTAATAGTAGAGTATCTTCCTCATAAAAACGATACGTTACTCCATAATGAACAGAGGCATCAGTGGTTAAGTATTTTATATTAAAGGGAATACCAAAATCGATTGCAGATAGTACTAATACCAAGGCACAAATTCCTATTATTACTACAATATCCCTTTTATCCCATTGATATTTTTGAATGCCATTTTTCTTAGTTTTCCAAACCAAGCATGCGCTAACAAATACATTGACAAAACTTAAGCTTTCTAAACAAATGGGAATGTTAATGTAAGTAAATACATAGCAGATAAGTGTATTATAGCATAAGTATAGCATAATACTAACAAAAATCGTTTTTATGGTATCAATTTGTTTTTCGCTTTTTTTTACTAGTATTGCCGTTATAAACAATACTAGAACAGATATAATATAGATGATTGACATGTCTTTTTCCTTTCTCGTTTGTAGTATACAAATTGCCTAAATAAATATTTTTTAGAACGCCTTTGTAGATTACGGGCGATTAAAATCGCCACCACGTTTTCTTTTTATGTTTTATACTGAATTGTTTCTAAAACCTCGTTTGCTGTTTTTTTCCATGAAAATGTTTCTTTTACTCTTTTATTGAGATTATTTGCTAATTTTTCTCTTAATTCTTTATTAATTATTACTTTTTCTAGTGTTTCTACAATAGATTTTACGTTGGTATCGCAAAACAATCCATTTTTGTTATCACTAATAATTTCTTTGGTTCCGCCTACTGGTGTTGCAACTACTGCACATTTCATAAGCCCTGCTTCTAATATGGCGGTTGGCATTCCTTCACTATAAGAAGGGTTAATGAAAATATCTGCTTTTTTGTAACATTTCATCATGTCTTCATGTTCCAATTTTCCTAATAAAATGACCTCTTTTTGTTTACGTATTTCTTCTTCTAGTGGTCCCTCTCCAGCTATTTTTAATTCAATGTTAGCATATTTCTTTTTTAGAATGGCATATGCTTCTAGTAACAGCAATATCCCTTTGTCTTGGAGTAATCTTCCGGCAAATAAAATGGTAATTTTAGAATTATATTCCTTTTTATCCAAAATGCCATTATCTATATCTTCTTTAAAATTCGTTTCATAGAATTCCTCTTCTTTTATATCAATAGCATTATAAAAAACACCTTTGGCTTGAATATGGTAATGGGTTAACCATTCACAACAAGCTTTCGAAACGCCATAAAAATCACTTACTAATGTTTTCATTTTATTGGTCAAAAGATGTTCATAAATATGACCAAAAAAGTCTAATATGGGGTTATATACCGTAAAATGGCTTGTCCCATGTTCTAGGATACAACATGGAATGTTATGCTTTTTTGCAAACTTTGCTCCTACTAGTGAAGTTAGTTGAAACCTCGTATTTAACATAATCGAATTAATATTTTTCTTCTCTAATTTACAAAGAATTTCTCGATATTCCTTATTTTTCTTTATAATAGGATATCTAGAAGAAAAGATTGCATAAATTGGCAATCGGAAAATCTCAATATAATCTAAGGTTTCATGTTCTAATAAATCTGGCTTATATTTCGTTGTAACCAATATTGTATGATATCCTTTTTTCTTAAATTCTTTTGCTAAATTATAGGTATAACGTTCAATCCCTCCTACATGAGGAAAAAAGTATCCTTGAAAAATGGCAATTGTTTTCATTTATATCGCTCCTATTAAAAACATAAATCTTATCATTATTTCATCCGTCCAGACCTGCCTATATCGTTTTGGATAACACAGCTTTTTTAGTTGATTTCGGTAACGGAATTTCTCTATATTAAAGAGTCTTAACATCTTCTGATTTTCTTTAGATAAATCCTCTAAAAAATAGGTTGCATATTCTTGTATTTGTTTGTGAATAGTTTTAAAATAATTTTCCTGAAATAAGCTCTTTATTCGATGAATTTGTAAGGAAATAAAATTTTTTCCACATTCACTCGTATTACTTTCATGTAAACGATGTTTTGCTGTTACTGTCTCATCATATAGCACTTTCCCCATCCCTTCACAAATCATATATAACCACCAATCATGTCCTTCACAGAAAGACGGAAGATTCTTTATTGCTATGTTTCTCGCGTTTTCGTTAATTACAGTAGTCATCCCAAGATTAATGCATTCCACTAAGCAATTTAGAAAAGATGGCTTTTTTTTGTTTATTGCATGAGATTGGAAGGTCATATTGGTATCATAAAAATCATAATTTGAGTAATACAAAATAGGAAGACTTTCCTCTTTGTTTTCCTCTAACATGGTGACTGCTCTTTTTATTTTACCTTCTAACCACACATCATCTTGGTCGCAAAATGCATAATACTCTGCCTCATCACAGTCTTTTAATAGTGTAAAAAAGCTATCTATAAACCCTACATTCTTCCCTTGTAGAAAATGTATTTTTCCTGCTTTTTCATATTCTTTTAATATTGAAATGGTTCCATCTTTTGACCCATCATCTCTTACATAAATGTCAATGTTTTGATAAGTTTGTATTAGAATACTATCTAATTGTTCTTTTAGGTATTTTTCTCCATTGTAAGTAGAGATTAATACATTTACTTTTGGTTTCATTTTCTTCTCCTGTTTTAAGATTTTAAACTCTTGTCCTTATTATAAAAAATTCACTTTTAGATTAAGAACCCTTAAGGGGCCTTTTTTTGCTTACCTTTGTAGATTTATTTGGGGTATAGATTATTTATTTTTAATGATTGCTCCTTTTTCGTTTTCGAAGATGATTTCTTTTTGGTCTAGGTCTAGTATTTGTTTTAGTTGTTTGTATGGATAACTATCTTTAAAATAGATTACGTATTCGTAAGTTTTGTTGTTCCACTTTTCCACATCTTGCTTGGTGGTAGCATAATATAAATTTTCTTTAAACTTATATTTTAAAATCGCCCACATCCAGAATTCTTGCCTTTGGTTGGCAAGAATTAGTGTATTGTTATCTTTTAAGGAAATGCCATGTTCTTTTACTTGTTTTAATACTTCAATTTCATCAGTGTAAAAATCAATTCCAGTTCGGAATATTAAAGTTTTGTTAATTCCATAAATGTCCATAACATCGGTTATTTTTTCGTTTGTATCACTACTTTTGTTTATTTTTACATTGCTTGTAAAAAGGGAAATCATTAATAAAATGACATATATTGACATGTATAAGATAACGATTTTGTTTCCGCTTTTTCTATTTTCTTCTAATGCCACAGCACCTTTATAAAACAATATCCATAATATAAGCCATAGGATGAAATGTAGTTTGTAAAAAAAGTACGTAGAAATGATACCTTTGGTCATGGCAAAATATACTATTACTGCGTAGTTTATAAAAATAATAGCAAATAGGGTAATAAAACTGGTTTTCTTTTCTTTTTCATGTCTGTATAAATAATAGATAGCAAATGGTAATAACAATAGCATATTGGTAATCATATTACGATAAATGTAACCTTCATCCTTCATTCCATTCACAAGCTGTGTTGGTACAAAAGAAACCATTTGTGGGAAAATATGATAGCTAAGTCCTATAAACATTGGTATTACTAATGTCATTATACCATACTTTAACATATCTTTATTCCATAACATTTTGTGTTTTTTCCAAAAATACAAAATGTAATAAAGTCCTAATGCTCCATATACTGCTGGAACAAATAAGTAATAGGAAAAAAATACTTGTGTGCATAATAGTGATAATACTGTTATTTTTATCCATTCTGGTATGGTTTCCTCTTCCCATGATTGCATAACAAGAACAATGGCTGTAATGATAGCAATTCCTACGCTTAAATAACTATATCCAAATAGCATACTATTTAATGGATAGCCAAGTAAATATATCATAGATACAATACCTGCTAAAATAGCGTTTTGTTTTGTTTTCGCTTTTGTTTTTAAAATGCAATACATTAGCATTCCATTTAAAAGAAGAATACCAATATCGAAGCAAATAAACACATTGTACAAGTTCATTTCTCCAATCCACGGTGCCAATACCTTAAACAAAATGCCACTATTACTATAAGCGCCTGGCATCATGTATTTCCCGTCTTTTAATAATAAAGCTTCTTTATGGTAAAATTCTTCTGCTGCATCAAAATGTGCTGCTGCATCAGTCATAATGTATTTTATGTTTAATGGAATACCATATTGTAAGCACACAATAAGCCATATAAGGATAAGCATACAAGCAATTACAACGATATCTTTTAGTTTTATCTGATATGCCTGTATTTGTTTTTCATGTAGCATTTTTCCGAACGAAACCTATTATTATAATGCTATTGATGATACTTAAACTACCCAGATGAATTGGAATATGGCACATGGTAAATACATAGCACACAAATGTATTGTAACAAAGTAATAGTGCTATGCCTAGTACAAGTGTTACAACTATGTCTAATTTCTTTTCTGATTTTTTTACTAATATCATTGTGATAAACAATAAAATTACAGAAATGCTATACAATATTGACATTTTTCCTTCTCCTTATCTTTTGGTTTGTTTTTTTGTTTGGTAATGACTAATAATGGTAAGCAATGCACAATAGGTTATCATGGTTATGGCACAAGCAAGGCTTGCTCCTCTTACTCCTATTTTATTTATAAGACCATAGGATAATGCAAAAATCATAAGGGAACTAACTACATATACAAAAAACTGCTCTTTCATTTTTCGGTAAATGGTTAATAGAATGGTTTCTACATATCCCATTGCATAGAAAATATAGGCAAATAGTAATATTGCTAAATCTAGGCGATATGGTGTTAAATCCACATTATAAATAAAATTCAATACTGGTATTCCAATGGTATATCCTAAAATAATTGCAACCATACCAAAACCAATAATAAAAGATATCGATTTTCTTTTTATGTGTTTCATTTGTTTAATATTTCCATCTTTATATAAATCCGTTAATTGATTAATCAGTGGTGCCACAATAAATTGTGCAAATAGTGGCAAAATACTTGCTGGCATTAAAATAATACCAAAAACAGCTTGTATGTCTTCTGTTAAATAATTTTCTATGGCATATTTCGATGCATTTAATATATACATGGTAAAAAATGCATTTATAAATAAGAAAAACTCTTTTTGGTAAATATGCATAATATGCTTTTTTTCTATTCTTTCTTGTGGTAGTAAAATTTTTCTAATTTGCAAAAAATCATAGCCTATTATGGTAATAATGGAAGATATGCATAATGCTATGGTAGCATAAACTAGATTGTGTGTTAGCTTATTTACAATAAAAAATGAAACCATTCCTAGCATTGTTCTTAATATTAAGGAAATCCCTACTTTATATAACTCTCCATTTTTTTGCATGGTTCCATATAACACATCATTAAAGGCTTCAAGTCCTTTCCATATACACAAAAAGATTAATACTGCCTTTTTATGTGTATCATAATCTTTTATAATCACATAGAAAAAAACAAGTATTGCCATAATCAAACAAGTAATTATCCTACTTACAATATATTCTTTGTTTGTAATTTCTCCTTTTATATCAGTTATTTGACAATTTCTCCCTGAATAAACAGCAATAATATAGAAGATACTGGCAGTTGCAAAGGTAATGGTAAAAACTCCTGCTTCTTCTATTCCATTCATTCTTGTAATCATAATTAACAAGAATACCGAACTAAAAGAGGCTAAGGTGCTCCCTATCGTATTCCATATGAAATTCTTGGCAAGTTTCTTATCTTTTATCATCTTCTTCATCCGTTTCTTCTACTTTTTCTTTTAAAATGGCTAATTCTTGTGTGAGTTTTATTATCATTTTGTTTTGCTTTGTTATTGTAATGGTAATATGAACAATATAAATTCCCTCTATCATAATAGCAAATAGCAATAGTAAAATAGGTGGATAATATACTCCAAGTTTTAGTGCAATTCCCATTACCCAATCATGAAAAATAGATATGACTAAAATTCCTAGTGAAAAGATAATCCATACAATAGAGTATTTTTCATCTAATTTATTTTTCTTTACTAAATTTAAAATAAATAGTAAGAATACAACCGAAAATGCCATTGCCAAATAATAAATCATTTTTTACCTTCTTTCTTTGTTTTTCACAATTTGCTTGTAAGAACCCCCAGTCGCTCCGCGACAGCCCCCTTGTTAAAGGGGCTTTCTTGTAATGCTTCGTAGTTTTTATGCAATAAGCAAGTTAATATTCTTTTAGTTTTAGTTTTGCCATTAATAGTGATAGTGTTACTTTTACCATGTATTTTACCGATTTTACTGGTGTAATGAATGATTTTCCTGCTATTCTTTTTCGCATTTCTACTGGCATTTCTAAAATTTTTTTCTTTTTTAAAATCATTTTCATATTGGTTTCTGGTTCTGGGTAATCGTATGGGTAATGTTTGGCAAATTCTTTTATGATTTCTTTATTTACTGCTCGAAAACCTGAGGTGGTATCATGTATTTTTACTCCGGTAATTTGCTTTATTAGTAGAGATGTAATATTAATTCCTAGCATACGGAAAAAGGTCTGTTTGTAGCTTGTTTTTTGTACGAAACGAGAACCAATTACCATATCGTATCCTTCTTCTATTTTTTGTACCATTTGACTTATATATATGGGGTCGTGTTGTCCATCTGCGTCTAATTGAATGGCAATGTCGTAGTCGTTCTTGCCAGCATATAACATACCCGTTTGCACAGCTCCACCAATGCCTAAGTTATTTGGCAAATCAATTATTTTTGCTTTTGTCAACTTTGCTTTTTCTAATGTTTCGTCTTTTGAGCCGTCATTAACGACCACAACATCTACCATAGAATTGGTTTTATGTACTTCGTTTACTACAGTTTGTATGTTTTCCTCTTCATTATAAGCAGGTATCACAACTAATACTTTATTTCTTTCCATTTTCATATGATTCCTTGTATAACACAATTTAGGTTTTTCCTAAAGGTTTTACCTATAAACCTATTACCATATTTCTTTTTCTTTCGTATTAGGGTTACGCTTCGTAGGCAATTCCTAAATGCTTAAAAGCATCTGGCATTGCAATTCTTCCTCTTGGTGTACGAGATAAAAAGCCAATTTGCATTAAATATGGTTCATATACGTCTTCAATGGTTTCTACTTCTTCTCCAATAGTTGCTGCAAGTGTTTCTAACCCCACTGGTCCTCCTTTGTATTTGGTAATAATGGTTTCTAGCATTTTACGGTCTGTTTCATCTAATCCTAAGGCATCAATTTCTAATTTATTTAGTGCAATTTGAGCAATTTCTAAGGTGACCTCTCCATTTCCTAGTACAGAGGCATAGTCACGTACTCTTTTTAAAATACGGTTTGCAATTCTTGGGGTTCCACGAGAACGTTTTGCTATTTCAAAAGAAGCAGTTTCGTCAATGGTAACTCCCAAAATCGTCGCTGACCTTTTTACAATTTCATTTAATTGGTCTGGGGTATATAATTCTAGTCTACTTACAATACCAAAACGATCACGAAGTGGTGTGGTTAAAGAACCTGCTTTTGTGGTTGCTCCAATGAGTGTAAATTTTGGTAAATCTAGGCGGATTGACCTAGCACTTGGCCCTTTTCCAATAATAATATCTAAGGTAAAATCTTCTAAGGCTGGGTATAAAATTTCTTCTACACTTTTATTAAGACGGTGAATTTCATCAATAAATAATACGTCAAATTCAGAAAGATTGGTAAGGAGTGCTGCTAAATCACCTGGTTTTTCAATGGCTGGTCCTGAAGTAATTTTAATATTGGAGTTCATTTCGTTTGAAATAATATTGGAAAGGGTTGTTTTTCCTAACCCCGGAGGTCCATATAGTAAAACATGGTCAAGAGGCTCCCCTCTTTTTTTAGCAGCCTCTATGTATACTTTTAAATTTTCTTTTACCTTATCTTGTCCAATGTATTCCTTTAACGTTTTGGGACGTAGCGAATTTTCTAGTCTTTCCTCCTCTACATCTTCTAATTCTGGACTAATAATACTGTTTTCGTCCATGTTGTCCCTCCTTTTGTTTTCTTTTATTGCAATTTCTTCGAAGACGGGTCGATGTGGGCATCGACCCCTACATTCCTATTTTTCAATGATGACATTGTATCCAATGAATAATCCTGTTTCTACAACACCTACAATGCTTTTTAATTTTGCCTCATATGTGTCATCTACATCATGAAATACAGCATCTAATATAATATTTCCTCTTTCAGTAACAACTGGTCCATCTTTTCCTTTTGCTAAACGTAAGGTAATTTCTTCTGCTCCCATTTGTAATAGAGCATGTCTTACTAGATTGATAGCTTCTGGATGTACTTCCACTGGAATTGGAAATTTATCACAAATATGTTCTACCATTTTGGAATCATCTACTAAAATATAGGTAACTGGAGTTGCTGCCATGTTTAGCTTTTCGTGGTACATCGCTCCACCTCTTCCTTTTATCAGCCAATTCCTAGGAGTTACTTCATCTGCTCCATCATATGCCCAATCTGGCTTTTGCACCATAAGAGTGGTGGTTGGTATTCCAAGGTTTTCGCATAATAATTTTACTTCGTATGAAGTTGGTATTGCAGTAATGTGCAAATTCTCTTCTTTCATTCTTTTGGCAATTGCTTTGGTTGCTACAAAAGAAGTAGAACCAGAGCCAACGCCAATGACATCACCGTTTTTTACTCGTTTTGCTAGTTTTTCTGCAATTCTTTCTTTTTCTGCTAGATTGCTAATTTCGCCATTCCATAATGATTTTTGTTTACCATTTTCATTCCAATTCATTTTTTTCTCTCCTATTGATAGATTTGTCGCCAAGGGAATCTTGTCCTTCTAAGAACCCCCAGTCGCCTTCGGCGACAGCCCCCTTGAGTAAAGGGGCCTCTTTTTAGATATGTCTTTGTAGTATTTTTATGGGTTTGTTTCAATGATGGTGGATAATTGTGCGTAGGTGTCGGTGGATAATAATTGTCTTGATACCTCTGTACCATTTAATTTTAATATTCGGTAGGCTCTGGATTTATAGCCTCCATGTCCTTTTTGGACCGTTTTTGTGGTGCCTTTTGGAAGAGCAGGATTTACACGGCGTTCTGTTTTCATTGGAATGGTCTGTAAGGTTTGTGATTGAATAATGACCTCATATTCCACTTCTTCTTTACAACCATAAATGCTAACCGTAATTTTTCCTCCATTAACCGTAGATACTACTTTTATTGGATATTTTCTTGAGTTTTTAAAGGCAAATTCTGGTCCTCCCCAAGAAACAGTGGCATCTGTACTAAGTGGCACATATCCTGTTGCAAAGTAATGGTTTGAACGTTTTACAATTTGCAAGTTTGCTCGTAATACAGTGTTATAAAGTGTAGAAGAAACTTGGCATATTCCTCCTCCAATTCCATTTTCTACTCGTCCATTTACATACACACCAGCAGATTTAAATCCTGCTGCTGCTGTTCTTTGTCCTACTACTTTATTATAATAAAATTCTTCTCCTGGCAATAGTACGACTCCATTAATTTTATTAGAAGCTAAACGAATGTTGGTTGTACGATTAACATTTCCGGTCGAAAAGGTTGTTGAAAAGGTTGCTAATAAATCTGGAAATGCTTCTGTTCCAATATGGTTCGTGGTTACCGCTGGTGTTGTAATTTTTAAAGGAATGGTAACATTCGGTTCTGTAGAAGCATTTACTTGGTTTTGTGCTTCTTCTATACTAATGCTTAAATCGACACCATTTACATGTGGATAAATGGTAAATGGATTTTGCGTGTAATATGCATTTTTTGGTTCTTTATAAATTTCATTTCGTATTTTATTTAAGTCGATTGGTTCTGGTTGTACTTCGCTAACTGGCATTTCAATGATACGTTCTTTGTTAAAATCTAGCCCAATTTCAACAATCTGTTTTTTTAATGGTTCTACTTCTATTGCAACACCTTTTTCTCCTTTGTATATGTTTAGTTTTGAGCCTTCTATGGAATAACTACTTTGTTTAACAATGTCTGGTAAGTTTTCCTGTGTTCCAGCAAGAAAAGTTGTTAATAATTCATCATTATAGGTATACTCTGGGGTAATTTCAAAAACGTTCCATTTTGCATTTAAAATATCATAGTTATCTTTTAAAATATTGCCCGTTCTTCCTCTACTGTAAGCAAATTCGACTGCCTCTGACACTTTAAAATTTAACTCAATTTGTTCTGGTGTTAATTTGGTTTCATATTCACCATGTTTCAACAAAATTTCTTTTTTGAATTGTTCACCAAAAACTTCTTTTAATTTATTTTCTGCTTCCTCTCTAGTTAAGCCACTTACATCAATTTCCTTTATTTGTACTCCTTCAATAATTTTATCGCTACCTTTATTGATGAGTGCAAATACGGTAGAAAATGCAAGACCAATCAAAACAAGAATGGCAATTATAATAGCGATTATTTTTCTATGGTGAGATGTCGATTTCTTTTCTTTTTTTGTATCTTCTATTGTTTCATCATCACTTGATGTACTATTTTCTTCTTCTTCCTTTTTGTCCTCATTTTCTTTCTTTTCTACTTCTGTCGCATTTTCTTTTTTCTTCGTCACTTGTTTGATTTTTTTATTGGATTCTTCTTTTTCTATTATTTGCTCTTGTTTTGTTAGTTCTTCATTTTGTATGTCAATTCCTGTATTCTCTTGCTTTTTTGATGTTTCTTGTCCTAATATTGTTACTTCTGCTTGTTTTGGTACTACCATTTCTTCTACTGGTTCCTCTGGTCGCATTTCAATTATAGTATTTTCCTTCTTTGATGTTTTCTTTTTTGATTTTGTTGTGTTCTTTTTTATTTCTTTTGTCTGTTTCTCTACTACTTTTTCTTCCTTGGGTGGTAACTGTTCTACTCTTTCCTTTTCTTCTTGCTTATTTTCAACTATTTCTTCCTTCTCATTTGCTTGGTTCTTCTCTTCTAATTCCTTTTTCAATTTCAAACTCCCTAACATAAAATAAATCGTATTATATCTTTATGCATAATACGATTTATATATTATCATATAAATAAAAAATGAACAACATTTTTTCCTAATTTTTGACTGTTTTTTTGAGTTTATTTTTTATTTGTAAAATGACTTTCTCATCATTCTACTCTATATCATTTTTATATACTGCTTCTTTTTGTGTCACTATCAATTCTTCAGCTTACAGTCCTACAAACAAAGTGGACCTGAAACCGAAGTAGCCATCCGCACTGGTCTGACTACCGTAGCTACGAAAGCCCGCAGGAATGTCGCTAGCGGTATGGTTGTAACGGCCCCCACGTAAAGTGCAAGGATAGTCTGGGTGACTACAAACCTCTGTCGTCCATTCACGTACATTTCCTCCCATATTATAAATATTATTTTTTGGGGTACTTCCAATACCTGTATGTTTCAATGTTCCTGAATAATTATCTCCTCCACTATTTGTTGCATATCCTATATGGTTTGTTTCTATAAATTTTAATGCAGTATCCCATGCATAACTACTACATAATCGACTTATTACTACATCATTATTATGATACATTTCCTCTGCTACTTTCTTTGCCATATCTCTTGTGATATAATTCCATACTTGTTTATCTTTTTGTACAACCGCTTTTCCATTACTATATCCTGTCCATTCTGTTTCTTTATTTGTATTACTCGTTTTTACATTTGCATCATAATCAACTATTCCTGTTTCATATCTTCCTATATAGAAGCCTCCATATCTTTTAATACTATCTAATTCTGTTTTGGTTCCTTCTATCATTGGCATTGTTTCTGTAAAAACATATGAATTATCAGCTCTTTTTATTTCTCCTGTTCCTTCATTTTTTGTTTGTGTATAACTCCATCCAGTCCTTGAAAATGCATATCGATCATATTTGATACTTTCATTTGCTCCATCCTCGGTACATGGTATCCATACAAATTCATTTCCATTTGTATCTGTTCCGCTATTATCTCTTATGACAAATCCCGTTTCTTTGGTTCCTTCTGTATGCTCAAATCCTTTTGGTACTGGTACTCCGTCTACCATAGTATAGTTATCTCCACTTGGTGTAGTAGGTGTATTTATTCCCGCTATGATATTGTCTGCTTCGCCTAAAAATTTTCCTAAATCTTCATCTTCTTTTTTCGCTGCTTCTTGGTAGTTTTTTCCTGCTTCCTGTGCTCTTGTTATAATTCCTTTTTGTCCTACAGTTAGGTTAATGGTTATTCCTGCTAGGATTAATAGCACAATAATGGTAATGACCAAAGCCACTAGTGTGATACCGTTTCCAGCAGACACAAGGCCTGCTCCTACATTTTTGTTTCTTTTTTTCGGGTCGATGTGGGCATCGACCCCTACATTTCCTTTTTTATTCATGTTTTCTCTTGTTCCCCTTTCTCTTCATTTTCTTCTTTTTCTTATTGTTTACATTTTTTCCATAAATATGCACATTATCTCTATTCTCATTTAAATAACAATAGCATTGTAAATACCTTTTTCTTATTCATTTGTCAATGTACATATTTATTTATGTCTCTACTTTACCATTAGGTATAATTATTTGTCAATAGTTTTTTCGCTTTTTTCAGTTTTTGTCTTTTAATCGTAATTTTCAATAAAAAAAGAAGCCCATGATTTCTACTTCCATGGAATTCTTTCTTTTAAATTTTCTATTCAAACACCGCATCAAATTCTTCTGCTGTAATGGTTTCTTTTTCTAATAAAAGTCCTGCTACAGTGTCTAGCTTGTCCCTATTGGTTTTTAGAATTTCTTGTGCTTGGTGATAAGCGGTATCAATTAATGTTTTAATTTCTACTCCAATCACATCTTCCATACTTTGTCCAAATATGGCTATATTGTCGTTTTCTTCTAGTGAAATTGGGCCTAAACGTTCACTCATTCCATAGGCTGTTACCATTTCTTTTGCAATTTCGGTTGCTACTTGTATGTCATTTCTTGCTCCAGTGGAAATGTCGTTTAGGGCTAATTTTTCAGCTGCTCTTCCTCCTAGTAATCCAATCAATCTTTCTTCTAATTCGGTTTTGGATTTGTAGAATTTGTCTTCATTGGATTTATACATGGTGTATCCACCTGCTATTCCTCTTGGAATAATAGAAATTTCTTTTAATGGGTCTGAGGTTTCTAAGAATTTTCCAACAATAGCATGTCCCGCTTCGTGGTAGGCTGTTAATTTCTTTTCTTTCTCAGAAATAACTCTTGTCTTTTTTTGTACTCCGACGGTTACTTTTTTTACAGCTTCTTCAATATCTTCCCTGCAAATTGCCTCATGGTTATTTATGGTTGCAATAATAGCTGCTTCATTTAAGATGTTTGCAAGCTCTGCTCCTGTATAACCCGCGGTATCTTCTGCAACACTTTTTAGCGATACTTCAGGAGCAAATTTCTTTTCTCCTGAATGAATTTTCAAAATTTCTTCTCTTCCTCGTACATCTGGTGGTGCAATGGTAATTTGACGGTCAAATCTTCCCGGACGTAGTAAGGCCTTATCTAGCATTTCTGGACGGTTGGTAGCTGCTAATACAATAATGGTTTCATTTTCTTCAAATCCATCCATTTCCACTAATAATTGGTTTAAGGTTTGGTTGTTTTCCGATTCTGCTCCACTGTTCGCGGTTCTTCTTGAACCAATCGCATCAAT
The DNA here is from genome assembly GCA_948436025.1 of uncultured Clostridium sp. GTDB lineage: Bacteria > Bacillota > Clostridia > TANB77 > CAG-508 > RGIG8482. The sequence continues at coordinate 29,472 of CAOJHH010000015.1, forward strand.
TTCATCAATAAATACAATACATGGGGCTAGTTTTCTTGCTTTTTCAAATAATTTACGTACACGAGAAGCACCAAGACCTGCAAACATTTCGATAAATTCAGATCCACTCATAGAAATAAATGGCACCCCTGCTTCTCCTGCAATGGCTTTTGCAATTAGTGTTTTTCCTGTTCCCGGTTTTCCATATAATAAAATTCCTTTTGGAATTTTGGCTCCCATTTGGTAAAAGCGTTTTGGTTCTTTTAAGAAATCAACAACTTCTTCTAATTCTTTCTTTTCTTCTTCTAAACCTGCTATATCTTTAAAACGAACTTTGCTTTTGTTTTCTCCTCCATCATAAATCTTTCCTTTGTCGCCTAAACCTTGCATTTCGATAATTAGTATCACAACTGCTAACATTAATAAGGTTGGTAAAAGGCTAAATAGGGCACCTGGTATTTGTAGAAATACATTTTTTGGTTTTTGGATTAATTCAATTTCATTTCCTTCTCGTACTTTTTCTTGAATCAATTCGATAAAAGCTTGTGTACTTGGAACAATAGCAGATTTTTCTTTTTCTTCATTTTTAAATTTTACACTTACAGAGGTACTACCTACTGTCATTTCTAATTTTTCTACGGTTTCGTTATCGATTTCTTTAATTAAATCGGTATAAGCCATATTTTTTTCTTCATCATTATTTTTATGGTTAATTCCTACTAATAATGCTACAATTGCTCCTATTACTAGGATAGCACATAAAATAATTATTGTGTACAATTGCTTTTGTTTTTTCTTTTTATCGTCTTTTTTTTCGTTCATATTTGATTTCCTTTCTTA
>CAOJHH010000016.1 GCA_948436025.1 uncultured Clostridium sp.
ACTTACAGCCACTTGGGTTTTGTCATATCATATTTGATTATACACACGGACAACCTAAAGTATAAAACGAGGCTGTACGTTTCTGTATTTGTTTGTTCATCTATTTCTCCTTCCTACTGGTTTAACGACAAGGGCACAGTGGTCTCTGTCTCACAGGTATTTCCCACAAACAGTGCTTTTACATTTGTTTTTTTCAATATTGAGACAGTATCCTAAAGGCCTCTTTACTTAATAGGGCTGTCACCGTAGGTGACTGGGGTTTCTTAAAAATAACACATTGTGTTACCAATGTGTTATTTTTTTATTGTGTAAGCAACAAGGTTCTGGGGCACCTCACCCACAGGCTTTCCTATGTGGTGGGTCAAGTTCTTATAATCGATTTTTTCCATCTAAAGAATCTAAATTATCTAATGCCTTTCCGGTTCCTAGTGCTACACAAGATACGGCATCTTGTGCAATCATTACATTAATTCCTAGTTTTTCTTGTAATAGCTTGTCTAGCCCATCTACTAGACACCCCCCACCTGTCATATAAATTCCTTTATCACTAATATCGGATACTAGTTCTGGTGGTGTTCTTTCTAATACGGAATGCACCGAATCCACAATCATCATTGCTGGTTCGGTTAGTGCTTCCATCATTTCACTTGAATAAATGGTAATGGTTTTTGGAAGACCTGTTGTTAAATCTCTTCCTCGAATATCCATTTCCATATCTTGAATTTTAGGATAGACACAACCTATATTCACTTTTAAATCTTCTGCAGTTCTTTCTCCAATCATCACATTATGCTTTTTCTTAATATATTTTACAATCGCTTCATCAAACTTATCACCTGCTACTTTTAAAGAAGCACTAACAACACTTCCTCCTAGTGAAATAACTGCAACATCGGTCGTTCCTCCACCAATGTCAACAATCATATTACCACATGGTCTTGAAATATCAATTCCAGCTCCTATGGCTGCTGCAATTGGTTCTTCAATTAAATAAACTTTACGTGCTCCTGCTTGTGAAGCTGCATCAATAACCGCTTTTCTTTCTACTTCGGTTACTTGTGATGGAATACAAATCATAATTCTTGGCGCAAAAATAAATTTACCACATACTTTGGTAATAAAATGTTTTAACATTTTTTCAGTTACCGTATAATCTGAAATTACTCCATCTTTTAAGGGACGTGTTGCTACAATATTCCCCGGTGTTCTTCCAAGCATTCTTCTTGCTTCTTGCCCTACTGCTAACACATCCTTTGTTCTATTATCGATTGCCACAACAGATGGCTCTCTTAATACAATTCCTTTTCCTTTTACATAAGCAATTACTGTTGCTGTTCCTAAATCGATTCCAATATCTTGACCAAACCCAAACATTGCGATCGTTCCTTCCTGTTTTTATATTTATTATTTCCTGTTTGTTACAAATTCATTACAATTATATTACAAGTTTTAAGAAATAGCAATAGCTTTTTGGCATAATTTTATTGCACAATATCAATCGCATTGTCTTTGCTTAGTCCTTCTAAGTTGTAATAGGCTTCTGGGATTTTTCCTACAATTAGGTTTTCAGCAATTAGTACTTGGTTTGATATGTTTTCTTCGGTGATGTGATATGGGGTTAAGATGCTAATTTTGCAATCTACCTGTAAATAAATTCGGTGAAGGGTTTGGTTAATGCCTTGGCTTTTAAAGTCGCTTACTAGATTGGTTTCTACGTTTCCTACAAGGGATAACTCGATAGGAAGACTTGGTCCAAGTCCAGAAAACAGCTTGCTTCCAGTAAGACTCCCAAGGCTTAGATGTATTTTTTCTGTTTCCGTTTGGTTAATTCTTTTTTGTATTTTTTCTCCTACATCAGAAATAATGTAATTAATGGGTACTACATTGGATTGTATCATGGTAATATTGTTTTGAGAATCTCTATGAATGGTAATAAGGTCTTCATATTGATAGTTTTTGATAATCTTGGTGGATTCTTCGTTGCAAATAATAGTAGCAACACTTTTTGCTTTATCCTTACATAGGGTATCTAATATTGGCTCTATGGATTTTACAATTGCTTGAAAGCTAACTATCATTATAGTAATAATTGCAATAAATTTGAAAATTTTCTTTGTTTTCTTCGGCTCCATTTTACCAAAATGCCTAACCATCACTTTTGGTATACGAATTTGTTTTCTTTTATAAATACTATCCATATCTCCTCCTAGTCTAAATGACCAAAAGGCTTCTCCCCTTTGGTCATTTTCCTTATTTATCTTATGCAGTTATTTCCCTTTTGGTGTATACATATTTTGGTACAAATAGTTGTTGCCCTGGATAGATTTTATTTTCATCCTCTATTTTGTTTACTCTTACTATATCCGATACTGTACTTCCTAGCTTTTTAGCAATATTCCATAAAGTATCTCCCGGTTTTACAAAATAGATTACCATACTATAAATCTCTTTGTTTCTAGTCTCATCTACCTTTACTTCATCAATCATGTTAATTTGTAAGGTATTCGAAACATCTAATAAAAAGTTAATGTCTACTTTTGCTTCTATCATGCCATCCGTTCCCACTACAAAATCTTGGCTAGTAATTTCCATTTCGGTACGAATATTGGTATTTTGAGTAAGACCTTGAATTTCTACTTGGTGTTCAAACGGTACTTTCATTTCTTTTACACCAATTCCACAAGTTTGATTCGTGGCATACAAATATTTTAATGTTACCTCTCCTTGGAACATCACCTTCGAATTGGCAATGGTTCTTTCCATAATCAGTGGTTTTACTTCCACATCATAAATTTGATTTCCTCCAATTTCTGGTACTGCCATTTTTTCTCTGATATTACACATGCTTTTTACACATGTTTTATTTGACATTGTATTTACGTTTCTTTGGTTAAATAACAAGGTTTCACTTGGACTATATAAATCACCAATTACTTTGACTTCCTTATTTTGATACACTCTTGCAAATAGCTCAATTTGTGCCTCTACATATACCGAATGTTCTTCTATCGAATTTGGTTTTACTAACATATTTTTTAGACGATACCTCATATCACAAATATCTTCTTCGGTTACATTTTCAATATCGACAAAGCCCATAATTGGTGTTGTGTTTTCAACTAATTTAATACGATTATCTTCCGTTAAATATAGCATTTTTACACATACATCTGCTTTTGCTAACACTTTATTATAACTAATTTTAATATCTTTGTTCTTTATGGATAGTTCTGTTTTTAAAACTTCTGCTAGATTATCAATATTATCAATCATAACGGTATCTTTAGCATAGGTTTTGGAAATTCCTTCCCCTACTAAAGAATTAATGGTTAAATTCTTTTCTAGTGATTGTACATCCTTTAAATTGTTTACTTGTTTTACAATTTCAATGGTTTCATTGGAATATAGAGTTCCTTCAAATTGTAAATTTGCTTTTACACTTATTTTTCTTCCATTTAAAATTCGACATTCTAAACTTCCGAATGGTAATGGCTTCATCTAAACTCATACCATTATTGCAATTTTCAAAATCGATAATCTGTGTAAAATCAACCGAAGTCGTTATGCTTCTTGTTTCTTCTTTGTCACTATCAGCAAGATAAATGACATATACCTCTACTTCTCCATCAATTCTTACTTTTCCTTCTAATACTTCTTTTTTGTATATACACACATTACCAGTAGTACTAATGGTATTTAAGATATCTGGCTTTACGTCTGGCACAATCATGTCGCCTTCTACTAAGATGTTTTCTGTCTTTTGTCCTACTATTTTATTGATACATAGACTCTCCTTTGTCATATCTAATTGCATGGTTTTCCCCTCTTTCTCATTTTAATTTTATATGTAATATATATGAGAGGGACAAAAAAAAATTCCTATTTCTAGGAATTTTTTATGATTTAAAAATTTTTACTTTTTTTCGTTTCAACAACTGGTGGAATAATTGGATTGAAATTTTCTCCGTCAAATAGTTTCACTTCAACTGTTCTTGTTAATACGTCTGTATAGCTATAAGTAACATTTCTATCATTTTCATCGTATTTTACAATAAATAAATTGGGATATGCTTTTTCAATAGTTGCCTCTTTTTCAAAATATTTACTTCTTCCTAAGGTACCTTTCACAATTATTTTTTGTCCTATGTTTTCTGTAATATCTGTTTTTAAACTAGTAAAATCATTTCTGTAAAGCATCTTATCACCTACTTCTTAAATATGAGATTATTATATCATCCGTGTAGGATAATGTCAAAAAACAAAAGATACTGTCACATCTAATTTTTACGATGATTTCAATTGTTTTACAGTTTTGTTACATTTGTGTGTTTTTAATGTTACAAAAATATTACAATTTTCTCGTGTAACGTTTTCCTCTTGCTCCAATGCCACTAATTCCTCTTGTTCCGTCTCGTAGTTCTCCTGCGATGTCGTTTATGGTAATGTATTTGTAGTCTTCTGTGGTTGCTACTTTTTCTGCTACAATGAGTGGATCCATAAAATCAATTAACACTCTTGCTGGAGAGGACGCAAAGTTTGCTCCTGCTGCTACTAGTGCTTCATAATAGCTTTGGCAGGCTCCTGCAAAGATGACTAAATCTTTTCCGGTTTTTGCTACCCATTTTTTTGCCTCTTTTACGGTGTTTATGAAATACTTGGAATTTCGGTAATTATAGATGTCATTAAAACCTGTTCCATTTTTTATCATACCGGTCATGACCTGTAATTACTAGTACATCTGGTTTGTATCGATTTAATAAATCATATACCACATATTCTTGTTTATTTTCTGGAACATTTCGTACAATGGCATTTAAGTTTAATTGCTTGTAGCATTTTACTGATTTATCACTATACCTTTTATCTCCATCTAAATGAAGTATCACTCCATTTTCTTCTCCTCTTGTTTCACGTCTCAAAAACCCTCTTTTAAAAAATGAGCTTGCCGTTTGTTTTGATAAAACTGCACAATTCTTGATTTTATTTTCCAATCGGTCTTCTAAGCTTCGCATATTAGTTTGAATTTGTTTCGTTTCCATTACGACTAAATCATCTAATGTAGCATCTGCTTCAATTCGAATAATTAAGCCTTTTAAAATAGCAATTGGTTCTTCGTTTTTTCTTTTTAAAATTTTTTCTACTTTAAACAAAATATCTTTTCCATAGGATTTTCTTCCTACAATATCCCCTTTTTTAATCTTTCCCATTTTCCTCACCTTACTTAAATTATGTCCCACTTATATGATATGTCGATTTTTAGGGATTGGTGACAAAAGAAAAATAACGTTTTTTTCTTTTTTGCTTGTAAGTTTGTCATTTCTATGTTATAGTTATAAATGTCCTAGAAAAGGACATTTAAGAATTTAATTAATTTTAGACAATTTCCTTCTTGTTAGAATGGGTCATATGTCCAGAAAAAATTAATTCAATTTTCTAAGAAGGAGGTTTTATAACATGGAAGAATATCAAGACAAAACTTTAGTATGTAAAGATTGTGGTGCTGAATTTGTATTTACTGCTGGTGAACAACAATTCTATGCTGAAAAAGGGTTCACAAACGAACCACAAAGATGCCCAGAATGTAGAAAAGCTAGAAAACAACAACGTAATAACTTCAATAACAATTACTAAAAAATGCGTGAGGATGCCCTCACGCATTTTTTATCATATTACCCTACATGCTGTTCTTTTTCATTACTATATTTTAATTTCGTTGCCATCCCTCCTCTAATATGTCTTTCTGCTTTATTTTCATCTAATATTTTTCTAACCTCCAACGCTAAACATGGGTTTATCTTTTGTAATCTTTCACTTACATCCTTGTGTACAGTTGTTACTTTTCGTAACTGTTGGATTGATGTCATTAAAATTAGTAATAACTGCTGGTTGACTTCCTATTTCGTTTAGTAATTTTAGCCTTACTTCTACATTTGAATCACTATCAACTTCTATTACATCTATAATTGTTTTTAGCATAGCATTTGTAATTGTTTTGTTATTTAAAATATCATCTACTGTAGTAATTGTTTTTGATAGTTCTTTTTCTAATACATCTTTTTCTTTAATTTCTGATGTTATTAGTTTTAATTCTCTTTCAAGTCTTACTATATCTTCATTTAACGGATTGGTATATTTCTTTAATTCTCCAATATTGATTACTTCGTTTTGGAACATTTCCATATATTTTTGCTTTTTCACTGTTACTTTTTCAATTTCTTGTAGTAGACTTTCTTCGCTTCTTTCATTACTTTCTCTTAATTTAGTAATCTTTTCAAATTCTTTTTCAACTGCTTTCATAAAGTTCTTTTTGTTTGAAATAATGCTCTTTAAATACTCTTTTATAGCATTTAAAAGTTCTTCTTCATCAATAACAGTTGTATTAGGGCAATGATTTACACCCATTGAGTTTCTTCCACTACATACCCATCTTATATATTCTTTCCCATCTTCTGTGTATTTTCTTTTTATTCTTCTAAAGGAGTATCCACAATGTTTGCAATAAATAAGGGTACTAAATACATATTCTGTTTTTTCTCTTTTATTGTTTAGTTTAAATTCTTTTGAGCGTTGTTCTAGTAAACCTTGAGCTCTGTTAAACAATTCATCTGATATAATTCTCATTTCTGGTTTTTCTACTGTAATCCACTCTTCTTCTGGTAAATCTTTTCTGGTTCCTGTTATAAAATCTGTAACTTCGCTCTTTTTATTAGTTACTCGTCCTGTATAAATCGGATTTTTAAGCATTCTCACAATAGAAGTCTGCACCCATTTTGATTTTGTTTTTTTAGTTCTTATTCCTCTATCATTTAAATCCCAAGCAATTTTTGTTGTTCCAATTCCTTTATATACATAGCTTTCAAATATTTCTTTAACAATTTTTGCTTCTTCTTCATTTATTTTTAAAGTATATCTTTCATCTGGAATTTTATCATATCCAAATACAATGTTCGGAACTCTTCCTTTTTTAGCAGTGATGTCTTTTCCAAATTTAACCCTTTTAGACATATTTGCACTTTCTTGTTGTGCCATTGCTCCTAAAATAGTTAATATAAATTCAGAACCACCTTCCATTATTTCGCCATTGTTTAAGAAATCAACTTCAATTCCATAAGATTTTAATTCTCTTATACTTTGTAGTAAATCTACTGTATTTCTTGCAAAACGGCTTACATCTTTTACAACTACTTTATCAAATTTCTTTGCTTTGGCATCTTGCATCATTTGTTGAAACTGTTTTCTGTGTTTTATCTGCTTTCCTGATATTCCTTCATCTGCATATAACTTGTACAATTCATATCCATTCTTTTTAGTAAACTCACTAAAGAACTCTATTTGCTTTTCTAATGAATCTATTTGTGCCTCTTTTTCAGTTGAAACTCTACAATATGCTGCAATTTTCATAACATCACTACTTTCTTGTTTCGATTGTCTGTAACTTTTATTTCGTTCTGTTGCATTATAGCATGTCTGTTGCAAAAATGCAATATAAATACAAAAAATCTACTCGTAAAAGTAGATTTTCATCTTTTCATTTTATAAACTTGATTTTCTATTCCAATCATCTCTATTGTCTCTAAAATGTTAGTAATAGAATTTATTAAATCAACAATTGATAATTTGTTTAACCATTTTCTAGTTTTAAAATCCCATACATTATTTTTAATTATCATCCATTGTTCATGAACAAACCTATTTCTGATTTTCTTGGCTTGTATGATAATTCTCTTTTCTGTTTCAACATTTTTTAATAGATTATTCCTATCATAAATTTCTAATACTTTTATACATTCTTTTGTATTCTGTGGTTTTGTTTTAATATCTATTTCCAATTTTTCAATAAATGTATTAGTTATCTCTTTCAATACTCCTTCAAAAAAGGACAATAAACACATTAAAATCTATCAAATATTATATCTTCTTTGCTATATAACCTTTCCATCATAACTATTTATATATTCACTTTCCAATTTCCATTTTTCTTGGATCCTAATCTTTCCAATATTCCCATATCTTTTAATGCTTTTATATTTCTATAAATTGAATTTCTAGTTTTCTTTAGTTTATTAGCAATTTCTTCTTGTGTAACATAGTTATTTTTAGAAATTATCTCAATTATATCAATATATACTTTTCTTAATTCTGGATATTTTTCTTTTACTTTTAATGCTACATTTTTTGCTACATTTTCATCATTTAATGCTACACTTTTTGCATCAATTTTATTTTCTCCTGTTAAATCAAATAATTCTTCATCAGTCTTTCTATAAAAAATAACCATAAATCCATTTTTTCTAATTTCAAATTTTACTTTTACATCTGCTTTTGCACATACTTCTGTAATCCTTCTAAAACCAGAACCCCATTTTTCAATATCTTTTGATAAGTATAAAGTATTTGCTATCAATGGATTTCTTGGAATAGATCCTTCTCCTTTAATAAAATCTTCTGGTTTATATCCTTCTGGAAATTCTCCAGGATTAAATATTTCTACTCTATCTTTATAGATTGCAACCTCATTACTTTTTGGATTTTTAAAATCTCTATGTATAAGTGAATTTATTATTGCTTCTCTTATTGCTTCTAAAGGTATTTCTGGTATTTCAACTCTTTCCATTCCACCACTTTTGAAATTGACAGGCCATTTTATATTTTTTCTAATATATCCTTCTCCTGTTTCTATTAGTTCAAAAATATTTCCAAAAACTTGATCTATATCTAAAAAAGTCAATTTTGTTTCTGTTGCAAAAATAGCCATTTGCATTTCAAGTTTTGCTTCTTTTGCAAATAGGATATACCCTGCATTTAACAATTCATTATTCTTATTTACTAAAGATAATTTTTTTAATATTTCTTCTTTGTTTGTATATGGGAAATTGATTCTTTTAGCTTTTCTCCCTTTTTCTATAAATTCTTTTAACAATTCTTCATCAATATCTTCTATTGTGTAGTCAGATACTTTACTTTCCCATTTTCCTATATCATTTTCATCTTTTAAAATTATTTTTCTTATTTCTTTCATTGAAAGTTGCCTATCTTCATCTCCAACTCTCATATAAGCTCGTCCAAAAGCTAAATAAGGAATGTCATCTCCTTCAAATTCAACTAATATACAGTCTTTGTCATTTAATTTAACTTTATTCACAACTGGATATATCTTTGGCTCTATATTTTCAGATATTGCTTTTGAAACTTCTCTTACTGTTTTACTTGATACATCTTGTCCAATTATTTCGCCATTATCTTTTATTCCAAAATATAACTTTCCACCTTGATGTTTATTTAATATTGAAACGATAGAAATTATGCCTTCTTTTAATTCTCCTGTTGTTTTCTTAAATTCTATAACTTCATTCTCTAAAAAATTTATATTTGCCATAAAATTATTCTCCTATATACATTTTTCTTTGCTCAAATTATAGCATAACTTATTTAAAATTTATAGTTTTTTTCTAAATTTTTACAATTCTAATTCATCTTCTATTTTTTTGTGAGAATTTTGATAAGTATTGGAATTGTTGCAGTCAAATTTTATGCTTTCATCATTCTCAGCTAAATTATATGCAAGAACTCCAGCCATAGCTTGTACTATTTGTTCTTCTGTATTAGGATTAATAAATGTAATATTCAAACTCTTTTTCAAAATTCTCACCAACTTTCTTTTAATACTATTTAGAAAATTCAGAAAATATAACTTTTATTTTTTGAAACTTTTTATATTAAAAGATTATCATGTCTACACTTTCTGTTCAATGTAATGATTTTGAAGGTATTTTGAAATATAAGTACCATTTTCTTGCAATAAAAACCTTAATTCCCTACGTAGGTATTGATATTAACTTTTTATTAAATTTTTTCTATATTAATAATCTAAATGGCTTGCCATTTATGTGTTTTTCGTGTTTTATATTAACACTTTCCTGCGTAAACAAAAAGCAAATATTTCAACAGAGTTTACTCCTTCTATGAAATATTTGCTTTTATTGACAAGTTAATCTACTCAGCGTTAAATAATCAATGATAGTAATGTCTTGGTCCTTCCAGTACCTTGACAGCCACATAAATTGTATCCTTTAGTAATTTTTCTGAAAGGTCTGTATAACATCCAATTTCGAAATTGTCGTTGTTCAAAACAATTTCTACTGCAGCATTTACTTCCATTGTAAGAAATTTTTCTTTGCTTAGTCCATCCATTTTAAGACGAACTATTTTAAATCCTCTTTCTACAAATTCTCTGGTTAATTTTGCCATATTGGAATTGTTCTCTTTTGGATACCTTTCTTCAATTTCCTTTTTCGAGAGGACTTTTATTGTCCGATTTCTGTAACTCATTGATTTTTACCTCCTTGACAAATTTTTGTCTGGTTATTAATACAGCTTTCCCTACATAATGTAAGATATAGAAATTATACCATATAACTACATAAAAATAAAGCATTTTAAATCCACTTGCTTAAAATACTTTATCTATACACTATTTAATTACTAATCCTAACTTCACAACAGGATTTTTCTCACTCAAGAAAACTCCTTTAATTTCAATACTTTCAGGTATCGGACGAGCAATGCTCGCCCCTACATGTCCATTTTCTTTACCGTTCTTTAGTGTTACATCCTTGTGTACAGTACTTTTACTAATTCCAAACTTCTTTGCTGCTCCTCTTACGGTATCTCCACTATCTATTATATACTGTGCAAGATTAACGGCTCGTTCTTCTATGTAGATTTTTCCCAAATGAAAGACCCCCTTATGAATACGTTGTTTTCTACATTGTATTCATACGAGGGTTGTATTAGAACTTCGTTTTCATTTCTCGAAAAACTTTAAAATTTTCCTAACTATTTTTTCATACCATTTCAGTGGTTTATATTCTATTAATTGTTTTTCTTTATTTTCTTTAATTTTCCTCTCTTTCTTTCCTATTCTCCGGTACCATTATTTCTTGCCCTTCCTTTTCTTTCCCTGTTTCCTTTTTTACGCCATCCGCCAGCACAATAAACTGTACTTTTCCTTTTTGCCCTTCTTCTAACATTGTATAATTATTATATTCCAAAGAAAGCTCGCCAAGTTTTCTTACTCTTGTTTCTATATTTTTTACTGTTCCATTTACCAAATTACAAATTGGTTCGATTCCTTCTTTTTGAAATTGATTCATTCCTTTTGCTAATTCTTCGGAACCTTGTTTTAATTTGTTTGCTCCATTGGTTAGTTGTGGTAGTGCTTGTTTTAATGCTCCCACTTTTGTATCTACTTTTTCTAATTCTTGGTAAATTACGGTTTCGTATTTGCTTAATTCCCCCCTAATAACGCCTTCTACTGCTTCTCCACTTAATTGTTTTTGAATTAGATTATTAGCAATTTCGTTTGCGATGGTTTTGGTGTAATTTTTTGCTAATTCTTTTGCTGTTTTTTCTGCAACAGTGTCAATGGTTTTGTTTACTTCTCCTGCTATTTTATTTCCGTAGGCTTGTAATACTTGGTCGTTTGCTAATTGATTTTGTAACACCTCTACCATTTGTTTCATCATTGCTTTTTCATAGGTTTCTAATAATTCTTTGTTTCCTCCTGTTATTTTATTTGCCATTTGTTCGGAAATATCGTTAATATATCTGTCCAAATAGCTTTTTATGTTTTGCTCTATCTGGCTTGTATTACTTACGGTAATAGTATCGATTTTGTGATTGATACTGTTTTCTACTTCTGTTAAGGTCGATTCGGAAACAACGCCTATCATTTGTAAGGCTTGCATCGTGGTAATGGCTGGTGTACCGTCTGCATTTTTGGGTCCAACCGCTTGGATTTTTGCAATTTCATCCCCGTATTTTTTTACTAGTTCTGCTGGTGCCAGTTGTGAAGTTTGGGCTTTTTTTGCCTTTATTTCTCCAGATACTTTATCTTTTGCTTGTTTTTTGATACCTTGTTCCATTTTTTTATTTTCTGCCTTAATGCTATTTACCAGTTCGGTAAGGTAGACACTAATTTGTGGGTCTTTCATGGCTTTTTCATAAACTTCTTCGATGTCCTTCTTAATTACTTCTTCTAATTGTTTTTCTTGTTCTTTTGTAAATACTCCACCATTTTTTTGAATTTCTACTAGCTTTTCGTTAATTGCCTTTTTGGTATATTCAATGGAAGTATCGACTACCGCATTTTCGATTTCGGTTTCATGTCTTTTGATGGCATTCTGGGCTTCTATTTTCGCTTGCTTTTGAATACTTGGAAGAAGATTATCTAATTCTTGCTCTAATATTTTGGAAATTTGTTGTTTCATTCTCTCTTTATCCATTGCTTGTTTTTTTATGGTTTCATATTCATCAATCGTGGCATTTAACTCCTTCGATAACATACCAATACCCGAATTCAATGTGTTCATACCGTCTTGTAGGGTATCTGCCCCATTTACTAACTGTGTACTTGCCTGTTGTAATTCATTTACTTTACGATAAATGTCTCCTATTTCATCTAGTCTATCCAAATTGTCTCTACTTTCTAAAATGTGTGGTGTTACAAAACTTGCAATGGTATCCATTTCAAAATCGGTGGTATCCATTTCGATGGTAACCTCACTTGGTAAACTTATTTCTCCTCTTAGACTTTCTTCCATTCCTGGAAATGCCATTCCGTATCGCAATTGTTTTGGAACCATTGTCGATTAGTTTTCCGTTTGAAATAGTAATATTTTTATTGGTTTCATTGTTAATTACAGTTCCTGCCATTACCAAAAATGGGGTATAAATTACTTCATTTTTCCCATTTATATTTACCTCATGTTTTTCATGGTTCGTATAGGTTAAGGTTATTTTTACCCTTCCACTTTTTCCTACCATTTGGCTAACTGAATTTTCTTCTCCATTTAACTCATAGGAAATTTGGCAAGAAACCGGTAACTCTTTTTTACTTTCCCCTTGGTAATAAATATCGTTTCCATTTGCCTGCCATATAATGGTATTTCCGTCTTTTTCAAAAGTCTCATATCCATTGGTATTTTCGAGGTTTATTAAATCTGATACATCTTGAAGAATTTGGCTTTCTACTGTATTTTTGATGTGAGTTGATACAATGGTTTGATATTCCTCTCCATTTGCATCTAATTTTGAATATACAGTTTCTTCTTTGGTATATGCCATAACTGGCATGGTATAACAAAGCATCGACACTACTGTTATCCCTGAAATTATTTTTCCTATTTTATTTGTCTTCATATTTCATCTTCCTTTCCACCTTAACATTTCCTCTCTATTTTTTCATTCCTATTGTCGTTTTACAAATCACTTTATCAAGTAACATTAAAAATGCTGGTAATACCATAATAACGGTTATCATACTAATAATGGCTCCTCTCGACATTAGTGTACACAATGAACCAATCATTTCGATTTTCGAATAGGCACCTACGCCAAAGGTTGCACCAAAGAAGCATAATCCACTAACGAAAATAGAACCGATAGACGTTCCAAGGGCCTCTTCCATTGAAGCTTGTTTGGTATTTCCTCGTTTTCTTTCTGTTACATATTTCGTAGTAATTAAAATCGCATAATCAATGGTTGCTCCTAGTTGAATGGTACCAATCACAATCGAGGCAATAAATGGAATAATCGTGCCTGTGTAGTATGGAATTCCCATATTAATAAAAATAGCAAATTCAATGGTAAGCATTAAAATGATTGGTAAAGCAATCGATTTTAGCACCACAATCATCAAAAGAAAGATAATCGTGGTGGATACGGTATTGACACTGTTAAAATCATGATCACTAATTTCTACTAAGTCCTTCATGAGTGGTCCTTCTCCTGCTAAAATAGCCTTTTCATCATATTGTTTGATGATATTGTTAATATCCGTTATTTGATGATTTAATTCCTCGGTTGCCATTTCGTACTTCGAATTGATTAAGATTAATTGATATTGTTCATTTTGAAACACCTCTTTTATCTCTTCTGGTAATATTTCCTCTGGCAAGCCGCCTTTTGCTATTTTGGAATAAGATATCGTCCAGCCAATCCCCTCTAAGTTATCAATTTTTGCTAACATTTCATTTACTTGGTAATCTGGCACTTGTTTATCTAAAAGTACCATTTGTGTAGATACCATTTCAAATTCTTCTTTTAAGCTATTATTGGCTTCCACACTTGGAAGGCTCCCTGGTAGGGATTTATCTAAGTTATAATATACTTTTGTGTTTTGGTATCCATAAAAAGCAATTGGCAATACTAGGATAAATACCAATATAATTGCCTTATCATGCTTTATATTAAACTCTTTTAATTTCTGAAATTTTGGTATCATTTCTTTATGTTTTGTTTTTTCAATCCATTTACTACCTTCTAGTATCATACTAGGTAAAATCGTTACTACACAAATAACACCAAACAATACCCCTTTTGCCATAACAATCCCAATGTCTTTTCCTAAGGTCAAATTCATACTACAAAGTGCCAAAAACCCTGCAATTGTGGTAAGAGAACTTCCTAATACCGAGGTTAGTGTTTTTGTAATCGCTAATTGCATGGCTGTTTGCTTATCCCCTGTATGTTCTTTTTCTTGCATATAACTATGGTATAAGAAAATAGCAAAATCCATGGTAACCCCTAGTTGTAATACCGCACTAATGGCTTTGGTAATATACGATATCTCTCCTAAAAAGAAATTGGTTCCCATATTGTATAAAATGGCAATTCCAATGTTGAGTAATAGAAAAATAGGTGCTACATAGGAATCTAAGGCAATTTCCAATATCATAAAACATAATAAAGTAGCAATTAGCACATAAATCACAATTTCTGAATTGGATAAATCTCTTGTATCTAAAACGGTAGCAGACATTCCACTAATTTTGCATTGATGATTGGTAAGTTTTCGTAACTCTTCAATGCTTTTTAAGGTTTCCTCTGAAGAAATTGCTTCTTTAAAGGTAACAAGCATAATCGTATCGTTATTCTTATAAACTTTATCTTTTATTTCTTCTGGTAGCATTTCTTTTGGAATGCTCGTTCCTATGAAATCCTGAGCGGAAATTACTTTTTCTACATTTTCTAACTTACGTATGTTCTTTTCTAATGTAACAATATCTTTGGATTTCATATCTTCTACAATAATAATAGAAAATGCTCCCATATTAAAATCGCTTGATAAAATCTTTTCTCCTTTGATGGTTTCAATATCTTCTGGCAGATATACTAAGATGTCGTAATTAATTTTTGTTGCTTTCATTCCAATCACAGATGGAATGAGTAATAATAGGGCAACGATTAAAATAATTTTTCGATGTTTACAAATAAATTCTGCAAATTTCTGCACAGTAATTCTCTCCTTTCTATTTTGTTGTTAATACATAATTATAGAAAGTTTTTTTACTTTTGCAACTACACTTTTCGATACTTATCTAGTTAATCGACACTTTTTTAAAAGTGTATAGGTATACAAGTGTCGATTATCTTTACAAAGATAGAAAAAAGTTATATAATTAATAAAAGAAATTTGATTAGAGGTGTCAGTGATGGGAGATTTAAGAACAAAACGAACTTACAAATTATTACAAGATTCGCTTTTTACATTATTAACAAAAAAACCATTTGATGAAATTAAAGTAAATGATATTTGCGATTTAGCAATGATACATAGAACAACCTTCTATACGCATTTTTCGGATAAATATGAATTATTGGATTCTACGATTTCCGAAGTGGAAAAAGAAATTACCAGTAACTTAAAACCATATGCTTATTCTAACATTGAAGATTTTTATACCAATATGATTATGAGTGTACTAAATTACATTGAAGAACATCGAAAATTTTTCCGTTCCATTATGAAAAAAAATGAAAATACTGGATTTTTGAAACTCTTTCATCGCACATGCGTTTCCTACATGCAAGAAATGCTAAAAAAGGAAGAAGAAACTGGTATTACTCATACCGTACCACCCCAATTAATCTGTGAATTTTACTCTGGTGCAGTCATTAGCACCATTGATTGGTGGGTAAAAACAAGTAGCAAATTATCCAAAGAAGAACTATGTAAACACATCACCACACTTATTTTTGAAACCCCACATGCTTAAAGAAGTGCCAATACTTTCTTTAGCCAGTTTAGTATTACATAGTACACCTCATCACGGTTAAGTTCGTTTAATAATTCGTGTCTTGCATCTTTGAATAATCGTATTTCTACTTGTGATAGACCTGCTTTTTGTAACATGTTCATTACACGAATGACTCCTTTGGACATGCCACCTACTGGGTCTTTATCTCCTGATATTAGTAATATTGGAATATCCATTGTTTTGTTAATATTTTTTTGTTTGGATAAATAATAGCTTCCTTTTAGTAAATTCAAATAGCCATTTGTAGTAAAATTAAAGCCACATTTTGGGTCTTTTTGGCATTTATCAATCTCGTTTTCATCTCGTGTAATCCAATCCGATTTTGTACGGTTTGGTCTGAATTTTTTATTAAAAGAACCAGTTATTAAATATTCTAATAACCCACTACGATATCGCTCCCCTTTTAACAACATAATCGCTTTTGTTAATAATTGCCCTACTATTAACCCAGATTTTTGCCCACTTGTTCCAGAAAGAATGACTCCTGCTAGGTTATCTTGATATTTGGTTAAATAGGTTCTTGTTACCAAAGAACCCATACTATGCCCAAAAATAATATATGGTAGGTCTGGATATTCTTTTGCTACTTCGTTTTGCAAAATATGAATATCTTCTACTAAATGCTCCCAGCCATCCTCTTTTGCAAAATACCCTAAATTCTCTTTATTTTCTACACTATTACCATGCCCTAAATGGTCATGCCCTACTACAATATACCCCTGTGACATAAGAAGTTTTGCAAAATCTTCATAACGCCCAATATGCTCTTCCATGCCATGTACTAATTGTATAACCCCTCGATATTTTTCTATTTCCTCGTTTTGCCATTTTTTGGCATACAATTTTTTCCCTGTTGAAGATGTAAAATAAAATGTTTTTTCCATAATTTCCTCCTATTCTTCCACATATCCTTTCGATTTTAGGGCTTCTTCTAATTTACTTACTTTTCGTAAAAGCGAATAAAAAAGTGGTGCCATGATGTAGTTTATGTGTTTTACTTGATTTTTAAAACGCATGTCAAATCCTTTTGCCTTTAAGCTATATCGTATTTGTTCCATTTCTTGTTTGATAATGGGAATAAAGGTAATGGCAAGGCTTACCATAATACCAATATTGTCTATGTTTACCCCAATCCATTTTAGTGGATATAACAATTGTTTTACTGCTTTTGCAATTTGCATAGTGGTCGTTGTTTTTCCGAAAAGATAGGTCATATGGCAAACCAAAATAAGTCGAATTCCAATTTGTATGGCTTCTACCAATTCCATCAAGAATAGGTCGATTATTACTGTAAATAAGATAAATGGCATTAGTTGCATAATGGTTTTGGTTACTTCTTTTATTGAAATACGGCATACAAACATGATTAATATTTGCACTATCCCTAAAAATGCTAGTAGGTAAAAATCGTTTATGCAAAATAACCCAATCGTATACACAAAAAAGGCAATCAATTTTATTGTAGTTTTCATGTTTTATCTCCTCGCTTTTAAAATTAATGTCATTTTTTAAGAACCCCCAGTCACGCTCCCGCGTGCCAGCCCCCTTGTTAAAGGGGCTTTCTTGCAACGCTTCGTAAGATCAAGTAAATTTGAGTTATTGGTAAATTATTATATATTTTTTAGCATTTTGTACTTGCTTATTGCATACAAACTTCAAAGGCTTACAGGAAAGCCCCTTTAACAAGGGGGACGAAAGCGGAGCGACTGGGGGTTCTTAATATTGCCTCTACATAGTTTCCTTGCTGTTGTTTTGATATATTTGAATTAATTTTCTTGTTAGTTCTTGCATGGTCCATTCTTTTAATTCAATGGATATATTTTGTTTTTTTAATGTTTGTAGCATTGTAAGAATTTCTGGTATTTTAATATCACTTTGCTGGATTTCTTCTATATGTTCTAATATGTCACTTTTGGCAAAAGTCGTTTTCATCTTTCCGTCTTCTATCAGCCATATTTCATCGGATAATAGAATTTCATCAATGATGTTGGTAATATAAATAATGGTGTATCCTTCTTGTTTTAGGTTCTTTACAATTTTGTAAATTTCATCTTTTCCTTTTGGATCTAACATAGCTGTTGGTTCATCTAGTACAATATAAGGCGTGTTCATGGCAAGAACGCTTGCAATGGTTAATCGTTGTTTTTGCCCTAGTGAAAGATGATAGGCTTCCTTTTTTTCGCTTCCCTCTAATCCTACTTTTTTTAATGCCTCTTTGGTTCTTTCTTCAATACGGTCGAATGCTAAATTTTCCAAAGGAAAACGTATTTCGTCTTCTACGGAATTAAAAATAATTTGATTTTCTGGATTTTGAAAAACAATACCAACTTGTTTACGAATATCTAAAAAGTGCTCTTTTTTCTTTGTATCTTTTCCCTCTATTAAAATTTCCCCCTTGGTTGGTTTGGTAATGCCTGCAATTAGTTTGGCTAGAGTGGATTTTCCGAGAGCCATTTTTTCCAATGATACAAATAAATTTGCCTTGTTCTATGGTTTTATTTAATTCTTTTATGATTTTGTTTTTCTTATCATAACCATAACTCACATTCTTTAATTCAATCATATGCTTGCTTTTGTTTAAGAATATGGTAGGAGCACGCCTTTTATTTTCTTAAACATTTTCTCCTTTTTTTAAATTTTCAATTACTTCTTTGTATGTATAAAAACTTCCTACTACAAAAACAATCCTATCTTTGTATTCTCTTTTGCAGGTTTGTAGTGCCTCTTCTAGTGAGCTCATATACAGATTGATGGTTCGATATTTTAATGCTTCTGCATACAAGTCTTCTTTTTTCACATAGCATTTTACCTCATCTTGTTGTTTTGTTCCGTTGGTAAAAATAAAGATTGCCTCTGTATCTTCCATTAATTCTTTGACTACCGTTTTGTAATCCTTTGTTTGTAAAATGGATACTACATATACTTTTTTCTTATTTTGGTAATACTGGTTTATGGTTTGTTTTAAATTGCGAATTGCTGGTTCGTTGTGTCCTCCATCAAATATAATCGTTGGATTTTCATAGATTTGCTCAAACCTTGCTTTGTGCACTACTTTTTTTAATCCTTGTTCTATGGCTTCTTTGGAAATAACATATCCTTTGTTTTGTAAAACACTTATTGCCTCTAATACCATACACGCATTTTCTACTTGTTTGGCACCTTTTAAATTAATTTTTACCTGTTTTTGGTCTTTATAATCAAATATTTGATATCCTTCTTCATAGGTTGGAGTCGTCCAATCATTTTTAGTGATTTCATGTAATACATTATTTTTCTTTTTACAAGTTTCTTCTATGATAGCATTCACACTTGGTTCCCCATGAACAAATATTGTTTCCGAATTTTTTTTAATAATTCCTGCTTTTTGAAAAGCAATTTCCTCTATGGTATTTCCTAGAATATCCATATGATCATAACCAATAGAAGTAATCATCGATACAATCGGCTCTGCTACATTCGTACAATCCACAAGTCCTCCTAACCCGGTCTCTAATACGACAATATCACATTCTTTTTTCACAAAATACATGAATGCCATTGCCGTTTCTATTTCAAATAAAGTTACTTTTACGTCATGTGTTTGGTTATAACTTTCTACAAATGGCTTCATTTGGTTTGTTAATTTTTCTAATTCATCCTCTGATATTTCCTTATGATTGACACGAATTCTTTCAGAAAACCTTACAATATGAGGTGACATGAACAATCCCACTTTATAGCCTGCTTGTTCTAACACTGTGGATAGCATCTCACAAACACTGCCCTTTCCATTCGTTCCTGCAACATGAACTACTTTTAGGCGTTGTTCTGGATGGTTAAGTTTTTCCATAAAATACTCGATTGCTTCTAGAGTTGGTCCTTTGGTTCCTTTATAAAACCCAGCCAAATACTCCTTTGTCTTCATGATTTCTTTCCTTCCTTCCCTCAAGTCCTAGTTTAAAGTACCTTTTCGGTATGATACCTTTCCACTTTATTCTTCATACAAATAGCGATTTACCATTGGTCTTGTTATCTTCTCTAAAAAGAAAATGGTGATGACACAAATTGGAAACATGATAACTTGTGTTAATACTCTGGTAGAAACAATAACCCAAAATGCTTGTCCGTAAAGAATTTTTAACCATAAAGAAGTAATAAAAATTCTAACAACACCCAATACTAATAAATTACTAATAATTAGTCTTATAATAAATTGCTTATTTGTCATTTCTTTTCCTTGTTTTTTGTATAAGAAAATTCCATAAATAAGCCCTACTAACCCTGCACTTACTGTAAATCCTGGAAAATATGCCCCAAATGGGAATAGCATTGCTCCCAAGAAATCTCCTAATACTGCTATTAAAGTGGTATACTTTGGTCCTAACCAAATGCTTCCCATCATAAGTGGTATAAACGTAAGGTCAATCACCAATAATTGTGTTTTAATTGACACAAATCGGTTTAATACAATTAATAATGCTAATAAAATCCCAGATAAAATTACTTTTTTTAATTTTGACATAAAAAAATTCCTCCCTCCAATACATTTTCCGCACATGGAAAGAAGAAACCGTTTTATCATATTTGTTTACTTCCAAAAATAACCCCAATAGCGGAATGCGAAAACAAATACGCGAAAATCACTTCTCTTGCCCTAGTAACAACTTCCCGTCTACTAGGTCTTAACGATTTATTTTCTACTCTATTTTGTATTAATTTTTCATAAAGTAAAAGAGCAAAAGTCATAAGACTTTCACTCTTTTATGGTGCAGATGGCCGGAATCGAACCGGCACGGTTTATTCAACCGCAGGATTTTAAGTCCTGTGCGTCTACCAGTTCCGCCACATCTGCATTTCTGTTTTGTGAACCAGTTTTGCTTACAACAAAATTAATTATAATATGTATGATAGTTTATTGTCAATACTTTTTCTCATATTTTATAAATTTTTATAGCTTAGGCTTTTCTTTTAAGCGTTTTTGTTATATAATAACGTAAAATTTGAAAAAAGGATGGATTATTATGGCATACAATTTTAAAAATGTAGAACAAAAATGGCAGAATTATTGGGAGAAACATAAAACCTTTAAAACCGATGTATGGGATTTTTCAAAACCAAAATTTTATGCATTAGATATGTTCCCTTATCCTTCTCGGACAAGGTCTTCATGTTGGGCATCCAGAAGGTTATACGGCAACCGATATTGTTTCTAGAATGAAACGAATGCAAGGATATAATGTCCTTCACCCAATGGGATGGGATGCGTTTGGTCTTCCTGCAGAACAATATGCCATAAAAACGGGAAAACACCCTGCCCGGTTTTACTTTGGCGAATATTGAAACCTTTAAAAGACAACTTAAAATGCTTGGTTTTTCGTTTGATTGGGATAGAGAAGTTTCAACAGCAGACCCAAATTATTATAAATGGACACAGTGGATTTTTAAAAAATTATATGAAGATGGGCTAGCAAAATTAGTAGAAATGCCTGTGAATTGGTGCGAAGAATTAGGTACGGTTCTTGCCAATGATGAAGTGATTAATGGCAAAAGTGAACGTGGTGGTTATCCTGTGGTTCGTAAGAACATGAAACAATGGGTATTGGATATTCCAAAATACGCCGAAAGTTTGCTAGATGGTTTAGATGATTTAGATTGGCCAGAATCTACCAAAGAAATTCAACGAAACTGGATTGGAAAATCGGTTGGTGCGGAAGTTACTTTTGAAGTAGCAAATACTAATGGACTTCACTTTACCGTATTTACCACAAGACCAGATACCTTATTTGGTGCTACTTATTGTGTATTAGCACCAGAACATGAACTTGTAAAAGCCATTACGACAAAAGAGCAATTTAATGCCATTCATGAATATATTACACTTGCTGCTTCCAAATCGGACTTAGAGCGAACCGAATTAAGTAAAGAAAAAACGGGAGTATTTACTGGTAGTTATGCAATAAACCCTGTTAGTGGTAAACAAATTCCAATTTGGATTTCCGATTATGTATTAGCAACCTATGGTACAGGTGCCATTATGTCGGTTCCTGCCCATGACCAAAGAGATTATGAATTCGCTTCTAAATTTGGATTAGAGATTATCCCTGTTTTAGAGGGTGGTGACATTACCAAAGAGGCTTTTGTAGAAGACGGGGTTCATATTAATTCTGATTTCTTAAACGGACTTAATAAAGAAGATGCCATTTCTAACATGCTTACTTGGCTTGAAGAACATCATATTGGTACCAAAAAAGTAAATTATAAACTACGTGAATGGATTTTTGCAAGACAACGTTATTGGGGAGAACCAATTCCAATTATTCATTTCGAAGATGGCATGAAGGTATTAGAAGATAACGAATTACCTCTTGTTTTACCAGAACTTGAAGATTACAGCCCATCCAAAACTGGTGCTTCTCCACTAGAAAAAGCAACCCATTGGGTAAATGTTTCAAATGGAAAAAGAGAAACCTCTACCATGCCAGGTTCTGCTGGTTCTAGCTGGTATTTCTTACGTTATATTGACCCACATAATGATAACGAAATTGCCTCACCAGAATTAATGAAACACTGGATGCCAGTCGATTTATATATGGGAGGACCAGAACATGCCGTAGGTCACCTACTTTATTCAAGATTTTGGAACCAATATTTATATAATAAAGGAATTGTTAGCCATAAGGAACCATTTTATAAACTACGTCATCAAGGCATGATTTTAGGCTCCAATGGCGAAAAGATGAGCAAATCCAAAGGAAATGTAGTAAACCCAGACGATATGGTTAAAAATTATGGTGCTGATGCATTACGTCTTTATGAAATGTTTATGGGGCCAATTGATGCTGCCAAACCATGGGATCCAAATGGAATTGAAGGTTCGAAAAAATTTATCGACCGTGTA
Source organism: uncultured Clostridium sp. (assembly GCA_948436025.1). GTDB lineage: Bacteria > Bacillota > Clostridia > TANB77 > CAG-508 > RGIG8482. The sequence goes on from CAOJHH010000016.1 coordinate 22,978, forward strand.
TGGAGACTATATGCCGAATCCGATAAAATACAAGAAAAAGAGAATTCTGAATTAGACCGTGTTTATCATTATACCGTAAAAAAAGTAACACATGACTATGAAAACATGGAATTTAACACTGCTATTAGCCAAATGATGATTTTTATCAATAGCTGTTACAAAGTAGATGTTATTCCAAAAGCCTATGCCCTTGGCTTTTTACAATTACTAAACCCAGTAGCACCACACATTACCGAAGAACTATGGGAACTTCTTGGAAACACCACTTCCATTGCCTACTCTACTTGGCCAACCTATGAAGAAGACAAAATAAAAGAAGATACCTTCAATCTTCCTATTCAAGTAAATGGCAAATTACGTGGAAATGTGGATGTTAGGATAAATTTACCTGAAGAAGAAATAAAAGAAATTGCTCACAAAACCGTTGCTTCTTATTTAGAAGGAAAAACCATTGTAAAAGAAATCTATGTCACCAATAAGATTTATAATATTGTTGTAAAATAATTTAAAACCCCGAAACCACATATGGTTTCGGGATTTACTTTTGTGTCACACAAAAGTAATATATTCTTAACCTTTCCGAAATACATTTTTTTATTAAACTGTTGTATAATAAAAGTATTCGTTACAAAGGAGAAAATAAATGAACATTGACCAAGAACTAAAAAAGGAAGGAATTGAAGTTATTCGTACTTTAGACAGACTTTCCATCAATTCTATTGCAAAATCGGTTGCCGATAAATTAGAAAGAGCATTTCCAGAGCAAAATTTAAGTGCTAAAGATTTATTTATGAAATTATCTCGAATTAATATGTATGTTGCAAAAATGCCAGATTCACTATCTAGTGCCAAATACTATTATAAAAATCATTCCATCTATTTTAATGAAAATACAGACTTAACTCATGTTGATGTATGTGCGATTCATGAGTGTATTCATGCTTTACAAGAATACCGTGATGAAAAGGGAAATTTACTTCGTCTTGGTTTTTGTAATTTTACTAGTAGTAGTTTACCTGGTATGGCACTAAATGAAGCTGCTGTTCAATTAATGAGTTCTTATGCTATGGAAGCCAATTTAGATACGGTAAAATATTTCGATATTACCCTTCCTACTTATAGCCCTTCTCATTATGCTTTGGAATGTACACTACTTACACAAATGGCATATGTAACTGGTAATTATGACTTATTTAACAGTACTTTGTATAGTAATGATTTATTTATGGATAAATTTATTTTATTAACCAATAAAAGTACCTTTTATAGTATTCAAACCAATCTCGATAAATTAATGGATTTAGAAGATAATTTAAGTTTCCAAACTTCACTACTTGCAGATATGGATGAAACTTCAAAAAATATTGAGAAAATTACCAATAAGATTGCAAAGCTTCGTATACAAATTCAAACTTTGTTTTTAAATACACAAAATTTGATATTAACCAATTACTTTGACCAAAAATTTAATGCGATTTCTACTTTGGTACAAATGGAAGATTACCGAAAAAAACTATATAATTTTAAGGATTTTATTGGCTATACAGATACATATTCTTTTTATAATGATTACTATGTAAAGAAAATGGCAGACTTAGATTGGAAACGAGTAGAAATTCAAAATCAAAATTCTAGTATTCCTGTCTCACGCTCCTTAGTACCAAAAAAACAGGGATTTCTTGCAAGATTATTTAGCAAATTAAAGAAATTATTTGGTTTATCTAATGATATGGTAAACGAAAAAATGTAATATATAAGGACGACCATCGGTCGTCCGTTTTCATTGAATTCAAATTCATTCTTCCAAAAATCTCATAATTGCCTTTGCTGCTTCTCTTCCAGAACGGCTTGCCCATGCTACTGTTGCTTTGGTTCCACTAATGTCTCCTCCTGCAAATACCTTTTGTCTTGAGGTTCTATAATTTTCGTCGATTTTGATATTTCCTCTTGTGGTTAGTTCTAATCTTAATTCTTTTACAACATTTTCTTCTGGTTTTGAACCTACTGCCATTACTACATAATCCATTGGCAATCTAAAGTTACTTCCCTCTATATCAACAGGTACTTCTCTTGTTTCTCCCTCTTTTTTAATAAGCTCTGTTTTGATACATTCAATTTCTTCTACCTTTTCTTCTCCATGAATGGAAGTTACGTTGGTTTGAAATAAAAATTTAATTTCTTCTTTTTTCGCATCTTCTATTTCTTTTCTTTCTGCTGGCATTTGTTTTTCGGCTCTTCGGTAAATAATAGTAACTTCTTTTGCTCCTAAACGTTTAATGGTTCTTGCAGTATCCATTGCTACATTTCCACCACCAATGACGGCTACTGTTTTTCCTGCATAATCTGGATGGCAGTTATGTTCTAGTAATTCATTACCGCCATAAACTCCTGGTAAGTTTTCGCCCTTAATTCCCATGCTAGCTGAAATATTCGCTCCAATTCCAATAAAAATAGCATCATATTCTTTTTCTAACTCTTCTAACCTATAATCTTTACCAAGACTTTTCCCATATTCCACATGAATTCCTAGACGAAGTATCTTTTCTATTTGCTTATCTAATATGTCTTTTTCTAGCCTAAAACCTGGAATACCATGCCTTAAGATTCCACCAAGTTTGTCATATTTCTCATAAATGGTAACCGGATAACCATTTCTCGCAAGCCATGCAGACGCTGTTAATCCTGCAGGACCTCCTCCTACTACTGCAATTTTTTTATTCTTTCTTTCTTCGGTAAATTTGGGAATTTCATACCCATATCGAATTGCTAAGTTTCCTATATATGCCTCTAAATCACCAATACTAACCGATTCCCCCTTTATACCACGAACGCAGCTTCCCTCACATTGGCTTTTATGTGGGCAAATTCTACCACAAATTGGCGAAAGCACCGTTGTATCACATAAAATGCGGTATGCTTCTTCATATTTTTCTTCTTTCACATAGGCAATAAACTGTGTAATATCATTTTCTAAAGGACATCCCTTCCTACACATCTTTACTTTACAACCTAAGCAATAATTTGCTTTATTACTAATTTCTTCTTTACTATACTTCATCACATTTCTCCATAAAATTTTACTACATTTATTTTAGTATGAACCAAAAAGAAAGTCAATTCCTACTGACCACTTATCCCTAAAAATTTATCTTTCTAACTACTAAAGAAAAATGAATGCGAAATCCACACTCATTCGCCTCTAAAAGATATTATCATTCCACTATCTTTTCGTCCTTCTACAATTTCTACTATTATTGGACCTCTTTTACATTTACTACTTGCCTATCTTTAAACTTCTCTTGTAACAATTCTTGTGCTATTCTAGTAAAAACTTTGAAATCTCCTTTACCCAAAGGGACTGGTCGTTTCTTTAAAATGAATTTATCCCATTTTAAGAAAATCTTAACTCTTTTTCATAATTTCTTAAAAACTAAACTAAAAAAATTGGCTATAATAATTCTGAGGTGAAAATACATGCAAAAAAAGAAAAAACATAAAAAATCCTATTCCCGTCTAAAATGGATTTTTCTTCTTATTATTTTTTTACTTGGTGGAGTTTATTTACGATATCGTTTTTTTACTGATGATACACAAACGATTTCCTCTACAACACCTGTTGTTTCCAAAAATGAACATTATTCTGGAGTTGGACAGAGTTATGTGCCTGATGGGAATGGGTATTCTACTACTTTTACAACAGCAAATGGAAAAACATATAAAGAATATAAACAAAATGGAGATAGCCCTTGGGCAGAGCGTTATTATTGGGGGGGTACCATGGCTGAAAATGGTTGTGGTATAACATGTCTTGCTACTCTTGCAAGTGGATATGGTATGAAAGATACCCCAGAAGATTTGCGAAAGAAATATACTTCTAATGAAACCTCTCATCTTGCTGGTGAACGTATGTCTGGGGAATTAGAAAAATATTTTCATCTTGTTAATTCCGATTTTCTTTATGCAGACACTTATTTTCAAAAAGATTATATTTTTGATTGGTTAAAAGAAGATAAACCGATTTTAATTTGCGTTTGGGACAAGCCAAATAGTAAATGGACTACTTCTTCTCATTATATGTTATTACTAGCAACCGATAATATTTCTAAAGTGTATGTATCTAATCCAAATGGAGAATTTGGTGGAACAAAAATGTCTCGGTTGGTATGAATATACGGATGTACTTCCCTATATTGCAAAGGCATTGTTTATTGAAAACATGTAATGTAAGGACAGCCTCGTTCTTACCAAAAAAACTAATACCAAAGGCAGACACATGGTCTGCCTTTGGCAATTTTTTATCTCGTTTTTACTACTTTTTCTATCATTTCTACGGTTTTTTCTATACCGAATTTGTCTACATTAACACTAATATCATAATTGCTTACTTCTTTCCATTCTTGTCCTGTGTAATGATTATAATGCTTTTGTCTTGCTTTATTGATTTTCTCAATTTCTTTTTTCGCATCCTTCTGTTCGATTCCATAATAGGTCGTTGCTCTTTCTATTTTTCCTTTTTCATCACTATATAAGAAAACCTTTATTACATTTTCCTCTTCTTTTAAAATATAATCTGCACATCTTCCAATTATCACACAAGAACCTTTTTTTGCAATTTCTTTTATTGCTTTTGTTTCTGCTAAAAACAAATTATCATCATTGGTTAGATTATTATAATATTGTGAATTGAAATTGGCTAATAGCTGGTCTTTTCTTGCTTGTTCATTTTTCTCTATGTAAGAAGCAGATAAGCCACTTTCATCCGATACCAAGGAAATTAAGTTTTTATCATATAAACCAATTCCTAATTTTTTAGCTAACAATTCTCCTACATATCTTCCACCAGAACCATATTCACGGTTAATCGTAATAATTATATGTTCTTTTTCACTTTCCCTACTTTGTACTTCATTTTTTTCTATTTTCTTTGTTTCTTCTTCTGGCTGATTTAGTTTTTTAACTTCAAATAGCAGTAGAACAATGGCAATCAAAAAAGCGAATCCATCTGCTACAGGACCTGCATATAATACTCCCATTACACCATAAAATTGGGATAAAATAATGGCTACTGGTATATAAAATAAAATTTGTCTTGATAATGTAATAAAAGCAGATTTTGTTGGTTTTCCCACTGCTTGAAAAAAGATACCAGAAGCAATTTGGACTCCATTACATACGGTTAATAATAAGAAAATTCGAAACGTTGCACAGGCAAATTCATTGTATATTTCATCCCCAGAACCAAAAATACCAATCAGTGCTTCTGGTATAGTTTGGAATAAAATAAACGATACAAAAGATACGATTGTACTTAACATTAGCACCCATTTTAGTGTTTGTTTTACTCTACCATATTGTTTTGCTCCATAGTTATATCCTACAATTGGCTGGCTTCCTGCTGCAATTCCAATAATAATACTCGTTAAAATCATATTGATTTTCATCACAATTCCATGTACGGTAATTGGAATTTCAGTTCCAAATTTACTACCCGCTCCATATAAGTTATATAATGTATTTTCTACGGTAATAACAATCACAATTGCCATTTGCGTAATAAAAGAGGAAATACCAAGCATTGCAACATCTTTTATACGTTTAAAAGAAAGGACAAAACTACTTTTGGTAATGGTAATTGTTTTAAACTTCTTTAGATACCATATATTCATTGCAAAAGTAACCATTTGACTAATAACCGTAGCAATCGCTGCTCCTTTTATCCCCATATGGAATCCAAAAATAGCAATTGGGTCTAATATCATATTTAAAACAGCTCCTGTTATCATCGAAAACATGGCATATTTGGGTGAACCATCTGCTCTTATAATGGAATTTAGGGTAGTTCCTATCATCATAAATGGAATTCCTAATGCAATGATATAACCATAATCCATTGCATATGTTCTTAATTGATCTGTTCCACCAAATAATGTAATTAGTTTTGGTAGAAAAATGAGAATAAGCACACCTAATATTACCGATAAGATAATCGAGGCTAAAATTCCATTTCCTACTCCTTTTTGGGCTTCTTTTTCCTTTTTCTCTCCTAATTTTAAACTTAAATAAGCAGATGTTCCATCGCCAAACATAAGAGAAAATGCTAAACATAAAACCGTAATTGGAAAAATAATATTGGTTGCACCATTGCCTAAATAATCCACACCCCAACCAATGAAAATTTGATCTACCATATTATAAATGGCATTAACTACTAGTGAAATAATACATGGCACTGAAAATGCTAACAGCAATTTTCCTATTTTTTCTTTTCCTAAATCTAGTGATTTCATTTTCTTCCTCCTTTTTTTTATTGATTATCACTAGCACATACAAAAACAACACATTTAAATGTGTTGTTTGTTCGGCATGATTTTTATCATGTTCGTTTCCATTACTTGTGCTAAGTTTTCCAACAGAGTAATTTATTATACCTTTTATTCAAATAACTGTCAAGACATCTATCGACATTTTTTTCATCATTATGAATGAAATATGATAATGTCTTAAGTAATGAAATAGGAAAATGTCCCAACT
>CAOJHH010000017.1 GCA_948436025.1 uncultured Clostridium sp.
CAGGAAAGCCCCTTTAACAAGGGGGCTGCCGCGGAGCGGCTGGGGGTTCTTAAAAATATAAATCTCCCACATTCGTAACACATTTTGCTCCTTGTTTTAGTAATTCATTGGTTCCAAATGAGTTTTTGCTAGTAATGTTTCCGTGGCACAACAAATACCTCTTTTCCTTGGTCTAAAGCAAAATCGACCGTATTTAAGGTGCCACTTTTTTGTTTTGCTTCTACTACAATTACGCCTTTCGATAATCCGCTAATAATGCGGTTTCTTGCTGGAAAGTTTAATTTGTTTGGTTTGGTACCTATAATATATTCAGATAAGATTAAGCCACCTGTTTGTAAAATTTGCTCATATAATCTACTATTTTCTTTTGGGTAAATTTGGTCTAGTCCATTTCCTAAAACGGCAATCGTTTTTCCTTTTGCTTGTAAACATCCCATATGAGAATAGGCGTCAATTCCTTTTGCCATACCACTTACAATACATACATCATTTTTAGCAAGTTCATAGGAAAACTGAAGACTAACTTGTTTTCCATAATTACTACATTCTCTAGCTCCTACCATTGCTATTTTATATGAATGTTTTAATAATTCTCGATTTCCTTTATAAAATAATATGATTGGTGTATCGTAAATATGTTTTAAACTTTCTGGATAATCTTTATCTAATATGGTTATTAGCCCAATATGATACTGGTTCATATAGGCAGAATATTTCTTTAAATTCTGCCTATATTGTCCTTCTAATATTTGATTTGCTATTTTCTCACCAATTCCCTTTGTTTGTATTAATTCTTCTTTTGTTAAATTCCAAATTTGTTTTGGTGTTTGGTATTTTTCTAATAATTCTTTCATTTTAATTGGTCCTAATCCTTCTATTCTCGATAACCAAATCCAATATTCTTGTTCTTCCATATGATACCTCCTTATACATAAAAAAGCCGAAGAGAGCATTAAAGTCGCTCCCTTCGGCTTTTTTGTATTTTTTATTTAATTTATTTTCTATTTTTTGCTGCCTTTACGACGTTTGTCATAAGCATTGCTACTGTCATTGGGCCTACACCGCCTGGTACTGGTGTTATGTAGGATGCTTGTTTGGATACTTCTTCAAACTTTACATCTCCTACTAACTTTCCATCCTCCCTTCGGTTTATTCCAACATCAATTACGGTTGCTCCTTGTTTTACCATGTTTGCCTTTACAAATTCTGGTTTTCCAATTGCTGCAATTAGAATATCCGCTTGTTTGGTTACTTCTTCTAAATTTTGGGTTTTGGAATGGCAAATGGTAACCGTTGCATTTTTATTTAATAAGCATTGAATTAATGGTTTTCCTACAATATTACTTCTTCCAATAATTACTGCATGCTTTCCTTCAATTGGCACATGGTAGGTTTCTAACATTTTTATAATACCAAATGGTGTACAAGACACAAAACAATCTTGATTTAAACTTAATTTTCCTACATTAACTGGATGAAATCCATCCACATCTTTTCCTGGGTCAATGGCACGAAATGCTTCATCTATATCTAAGTGTTTTGGGATTGGGCTTTGTAATAGAATTCCATCAATATTGGTATCTTGGTTCAATGTTTCAATTAAGCCAAGTAGCTTGTCCATGGTGGTTTCGGTTGGTAACAAGAATTCCTCATATTCTACCCCTACTTCATTACATGCCTTGGATTTATTACGAACATACACAGCCGACGCCTTATCTTCTCCTACCATAATAACTGCTAATTTAGGGTGAATTCCTTTTTTCTTTAAACTCTCTACTTCTTCTTTTAATTCTGCACGTATTGTTTTTGCCAACTCTTTCCCATCCATTTTTTCCATCTTCTTTACCCCTTTGGTTTTTTCTTATTATATATAAAACCCCATTTTTTTGCAATCGTTTTTTAGAATTTTTACATTTCTTTTTCTATTTTTTCTTATGTAGCGTGTATCTTTCGATACACGTTTTTTTGCCCTTATCTACAACAACATTTCTTGTCTTTTTTAGCACATACTAAAGCAACAATTCTTAGTACAATTAATAATCCTAATATTACTGCAATAGCAATAACTGCTCCTAATCCTAAAAGAACTAATACTCCTGCAATTGCTCCTATAATTAGTCCTAACGTAAATGCGAATGCTACTAATAAAATTGTTAAAATTAAATCCACACAACATTTTCTATTTTTATTACAACATTTTGGTTCTTCATAATAACAGTTTGGTTCCATATCCATTCTATCTCACCTCCTATAACGACTTAAAAAATCGTTATAGTATATCATATGAAGCTGTCCTTTTTTTGTGACAATTTTCGACTTTCTAGTAGCTCATCGTTATTACTATAATCTCCCAAAACGACTTATTTATTCTTGCTTTTCTTTTCGTATATTTAGCATATCTTTTACTTTCATTTCACCTGCTCTTGTAATCATACCATACCCATATTTCTTTTTTATATCTTCCATCACTTCTTCAATTTTTTCTTGTTTTGGATTGCTATTTTCTTCAAAAATTGATAATTGTTCTTGATCTTTTTCTACTAGTTTACTGGTTTGTATGCCAATTAAACGAACGGCTCTATTTTGATGAAGATTTGCTAGTAATTCTTTACTAGTTTCATAGATTTCTTTGGTTATATTGGTTGGAGAACTTAGTGTTTTTTGGTGTGAAAAATTAACAAAATCTTTGGTTTTGATTTGCACACTTACAACACTTGCTTTTAAGTTATGTTTTCGTAAACGAAAAACAACTTGTTCTGATAAGGCTAGTAGAATCTCATTTAAACGATTTATATGATAAATATCTTGTGGTAGAGTAATGGAATTCCCAATACATTTTGGTTGTTCTAACTGATATACCACAGGACTATGGTCAATTCCATTGGCATATTCCCACATGATTTTTCCATGTTTTCCAAAACGCTTCATTAAGAGGGTTTCGTCTTGTTTGGCTAAATCTTCTATGGTTTTAATCCCCATTTGTGCAAGCTTTGGAATGCTTTTTCTTCCTACCATGAATAATTCTGAAATAGGAAGGCCCCACATCTTAGTGGGAATTTCCTCTTTCCACAAGGTATGTACTCGGTCTGGCTTTTTAAAATCGGAGGCCATTTTTGCAAGTAATTTGTTGTTTGCTACTCCTATATTTACCGTAAACCCTAGTTCTTCTCTTACCCTCCTATTTATTTCATAAGCTTTGTTTAATAATGTTTCTTTTGGTGGTAAAAATAAGGTCATGTCTAAAAAACACTCATCAATAGAAAAGCGTTCAATCTGGTCGGTATATTCTAATAATAATCCATATAATTCATTCGAATGCTTCTGATAAGAAGCATAATCTCCTTGAAATACCTGTAAATTGGGACACTTCTTTCGTGCCTGGTAAATTGGCTCACCGGTTTTTATTCCAAATTCCTTTGCTTTCATGCTTTTGGCTAGTACCACCCCATGACGGCTACTTTCCTCACCACCAATGATTGCTGGAATGGTTCGAATATCTAGTTTTTCTCCGACACATAAGCGGTCAATCGCTGTCCAAGATAAAAAGGCATTGTTAACATCCACATGTAAAATTTGTCGTTCCATTGTATCACCATAATTATTATAGAACATGTGTTTATGTGTGTCAATATATTTATTTTGAAAATTAAATCTTTATATGCTACAAAATTTGTTTTTTAATCTCCTAATGCATAAATATGCATACTAGCATTAGCATATTTAGCAGCAGATGTTCCTGAAATTTGGTTGCGCACAGATAATTCTGTCCCTTCTACAATGTAAAGAGTAGTACTATCTGTATTATAATCTACCGTCGAATTTAGACCACAAGTAACTACTGATATTTCACTTTCTCCCACTTTTACATAAACATGATTATTACTATATTTTTCACTTATTGCTTCACTATGTGATTCCATTCTTATAACATACCAACCTGATTTTTTAACAATGTATACATTTTTTTCTTGTTTATACTCAAGATATTCTGCTGCAATTGTTTCTTCGTTTCTTGTAAATTTGCCCATATCATAGACACCAATATTGGTACTACTATTTACTACGCTTGTAAGAGATTTTAGACTTGCGTTTTCTAATTTAATACTTCCTTGTAATTCTTTGCTTACTTCTTGTTTAATTAAATTTCTTAATTCTTCTACACTTACTGTTATTTTAGCATCATCATTTGTTGCTATTAGCATAGAACTATATAAATCATTTAATGTATTACTTTCTTCGTTTTCTGCATTTGCATAATTCTTTCCTGCATTTTGTGCCATTTTAATAATTCCATTTTTGCCAAATACAAATCCTAATGTAATTGCTGCCAATATTAATAAAATAATGATAGTTATTACTAAAGCTACTAATGTAATGCCGTTCTGGGCAGATATGAAATCTGCCCCTTCATGTTTTTTTTGGTTGATGTGGGCATCGACCCCTACATTTCTTTTTTTATTCATCTTTTCTCTCTTGTCTCCTTTTTTCTTTTCTTATTGTTTACATTTTTCTCAATAAATATGCTTTCCATTACCATTTTTTTCTAATCGTTAGTTATACCACCACATATATTTTCTTGTTTCAATCCCCAATTCTCCATATTCATTTATGTATCAATTTTATCTCTCTATATAAATTCTGTCAAGCGATTTTTTTATTTTTCCATGTTCATCTTCAAATATTACCTTAAATAAAAGAAAGTGGAAGGGTTAAAAAACATAACCCCCCCTTATTTTCTCGAACCTACTCTGACCAAGTATACTTGTCAACCATTTCTTGCAAAGCTTTCCTTTTCTTCTGCGTCTTTTCTTCAAAAGCTTTTAGTTTATGGACTCTTCTTTCTTTTTCATCATCCATTCGTTTTTTTCCATAGGCAAAATATGTTTCATCTTTTCCAATCTTATGTAAGATTTCTTTAAATTTTTCATAATTACCTTTGAAAATCCACACTAAGCTTTCCTGAATCTTTCGCCTTTCGCCTCGCATAAAAGTTTGGTCTTCTGGTGGTGCTTCGCCATGATATTTACGAATTACCTTTTCTATCTGTTCGTCCACAATACGAACTTCAATTTTGACGTCTCCCACGATTGCTATTACACTCTGTGTCATTGGTTCTCCTTTCTGCCATGTCTTTTTTGACATGCTTTATTATTATACTGAAATTTTATGTGCATTTCAAGTATTAGGTATGTTTTTTTCATGTTTGTGACATACTTAAAAGAAAGTATCTTTTACATATATTTTAGAGGTGATGATTTACATGGCTACCAATTCAAAGTTGGAAGAAATCAATTTAGGTGAAAAATATGGGGTTGAAACGATTTTAGAACCAAAGGAGTTTTTGGCAAAAATGAATTTTTTACGGGTCTGGTTTGACCACAGATTTTGCAAATGGCTTACTTGCCAAAAATGGACCAAATGAATTAAAACAAGCAAAACGTAAACGCTGGTACCATTACTTATTTGAAAGTTTACTTAGTCCTTTTAATATTATTTTATTACTAATTTGTCTTGTTCTTGTTTATACCGATGTCATTTTGGCTGAAACACCAAGTTATGCCAACATTGTGGTAATTGTAGTTTTAGTTGCTACTAGCACCCTTCTCGAATTTATTCAAGAATACCGTTCTAACAAAGCCGCTGAAAAACTCAGAAGTCTGGTTGCTACTACTTGTACGGTTTTACGTGATAACCAAAAGATAGCACTTCCTATAAAAGATATTGTAACTGGTGATATTGTTCTTCTCTCTTCAGGGGACATGATTCCTGCTGACCTTCGTATTATTGAAGAAAAAGATTTACATGTAGGACAATCTACTTTGACTGGTGAATCCGAAGCGGTTAAAAAGATGGCTACCTCTAAACTTCGTTTGGTGGAAGAAATAAAGAGTGTCACCGATTTGGATACCATCTGCTTTATGGGGACTAACGTAATTAGTGGTAGTGCCAAAGGGGTAGTCATTAAAACCGCAAATGATACGTATTTAGGAAAAATCGCCAAAACCATTGGGTCTGGAAAACCAGAAACGGCTTTTCAAAAAGGAATTAAAAGCATTAGTAAATTACTCATCCGTTTCATGCTTGTTATGATTCCCATCACCTTTTTTATTAACATTGGAAAACATGATGTATTAATTACTTTTACTTTCTCGGTTGCTATTGCCATTGGAATTACCCCTCTTTTGCTACCAGTTATTTTGTCTTCCTCTCTTGCCAAAGGTGCTCTTCGCATGTCGAAAAAGAAAACAATTGTAAAAAAACTAGATTCTATCCAAAGTTTTGGTGCTATGAATATTCTTTGCACCGATAAAACAGGTACTTTAACCAAAGATGAAATTGTACTACAGAAATATTTAGATGTGAATGGAAATGAGAATTATGGTGTTTTAAAACATGCCTTTTTAAATGCCTTTTTTCAAACTGGACTAAAAGGAAACATCGATAAAGCCATTATCGACAAAGCAAAGGAAATGAATTTAAGCGATATTCCCAATCACTATACCAAACAAGACGAAATCCCTTTCGATTTTGCAAGAAGACGTTTATCGGTTGTGGTTTCAGATGGCACAAAAACACAGCTAATTACCAAAGGTGCCGTAGAAGAGATTTTATCCATTTGTAGCCTTGTTTATGATAATGGTTCTGTTTTTGAAATGACAAGTGCAAGGAAAGAAACCATTCGAAACTTTACTAAACAACTAAATTTAGAAGGATTACGTGTCATTGCGGTTTGCCAGAAAAATGATATTTCTGGGGTTTCGGAGTTTAGTGTAAAAGATGAATCCAAAATGGTATTAATGGGATTTATCGGATTTTTAGACCCACCGAAGGAAAGCGCCAAACTTGCCATCGATTCTTTAAATGAAAAGGGAATTCGTGTGATTGTGTTAACTGGAGATAATGAAGAAGTTACCAAATGTATTTGTGAACAAGTTGGTATTCGTACCAAACGTATTGTTTCTGGTAGCCAAGTAAATCGATTAACCGATTCGGCCCTTCTTCGCCTACTTTATGATACCAATATTTTTGTAAAACTTTCTCCTATTGAGAAAGCAAGAATTGTGCGTTTATTAAAAGAAGCTGGAAATGTGGTTGGTTATATGGGAGATGGTATTAACGATAGTCCCTCTCTTACCAATGCCGATGTTGGTATTAGTGTTGATACTGCAGTTGATATTGCCAAAGAAACTTCTGATATTATTTTATTAGAAAAAGACTTAAATGTCTTACTAGATGGAGCCATTGAAGGAAGAAAAACCTTTGCCAATCTTTTAAAATACATCAAAATGGCAGTTAGTTTTAATTTTGGAGAAGTGTTGTCCGTATTAATTGCTAGTATTGTTCTTCCCTTTTTACCAATTACTCCCATCCAGTTATTAGTGCAAAGTCTTTTATACGACTTTGGTCAACTTAGCTTGCCTTTTGATAATGTCGATACCGAATACGTTACAAAGCCTAGAAAATGGAACCTAAAAGACTTACGAAATTTCATGTTCTTCATGGGCCCCACCAGTTCTATTTTCGACCTAATGGTATTTGCTTCCCTATGGTTTGGCTTTGGGCTAAGACTTCCCCAAAGTGCCCTCTTCCAAACCATTTGGTTTAGCTATGGAGTTGTCTCCAACCTAATTGGTCTACACATCATACGAACCGCCAAAACCCCATTTGTTAAAAGCAATGCCTCACTACCAGTCTACCTAACCTCAATCCTCTTAAGCATTGTTGCACTAATTGTCCCATTTACTGTTTTAGGAAAATGGATAGGACTTGTTCCCTTCGCACCAATCTACCTAATTGTCATCATAGGTTTTCCAATCCTATACTGCTTTATTGCAAGTATGGTTAAGAGGTTGTATGTTAAGAAGTATGGTGAATGGATATAATTTCGGGCGAACACAAGGCTCGCCCCTACAAACTAAAAAAGACACCTCTTGTGTCTTTTTTAGTTTCCCATAATACTTTCAATCTTTGCAAGCTCGGTTTGTAGTGTTTTATAGGTTGCCGCTCCTATGGACGTATCGGTTCCATTTTCATAATTAGCAATGGTTTGCCTAATGTCTAGTATTTTATATCTTTGTGGTTTGCCTGCTCCTTTATCGTATACGTAAAGGGGCGTGTATTCCACTTTATCAATCGAAATTTTCCCTTCTGGGTTTTTGGTGATTTGTAAATCTAATAGAATCGTATTTCTTGTGTTTTCTTGTTTTTGTGCGGATATGAAGTTTCCTAGGGAATAAATCACAAACCCATCTTTGGTTGTCCCATCGGCTAACCTTATGGTTCGTTTTTCCATTGGTTCTAGCACATGAGGATGACTTCCTAAAATAATATCTACTTCATTTTCAAATAGAAAATCTGCCAATCTCTCTTGAGTCGCATTTTGCTTTATTTTATACTCGTCTCCCCAATGCATACTAACACAAATTACATCCACATTTTCCGCCTTCGCTTGATCAATTTGCTTTTTCATAAGGGTTTCATCAATTAAATTAATACAATATTCTTTTCCTTTTGGTACTGGAATACCATTTGTACCATAAGTAAACGATAAAAATGCAAATTTAATGCCATTTACATCCTTTATTAGAAGTTCATTTTGTTCTTCACTAGAACGATACGTCCCCATATGAGAAATCCCAATTTCATCTAACACATCTAATGTTCGAACAATTCCACTATACCCCTTGTCCAAACTATGGTTATTCGCAGTTGACAATACATCAACTCCCATATCCTTCAAGGCATACCCTAAAGCATCTGGTGTATTAAACGTAGGAAAACCACTATACCCTTTTTCTGCTCCTGCAAAAGTCGTTTCTAAATTACCAATCGCAATATCGGCAGAGGCTATCTTATCTCGTATATTGGTAAATACATGTGAAAAATCATATGTTTTTGTACTTGCCTGATAGGCATCTTTAAAATTCTGACTATGGCACATTGCATCCCCAATCGCCATTAAATGAATGGTAACACTCTTTTTTTCTTCTACTGCTACAATATTTTCTTTTTCTATGCTAGAAGAAACTAAGTCTGTCTGTTCTTGATTAGACTGCTTACTCATTCCTATAGCAATAGAAATAGCAAGCATTAGTACAAGTACAATACTTGTCAGTTTCAAAAGTTTTACTTTTTGCTGTTTGTTCTTATTCGTTTTCTTTTCTTGTTTCATGAATATTTTCCCCTTTTGCAATTTTTTTATAATTTACCCCTATTCTACATTACTCTTTATTACTTGTCAATTATCATTCACTTTTTAAGCCCCCCAGTCGCTCCTCTTCATTTCATACAAAAAACGAGAGGTTTTCCCCTCGTTTTTTGTTATGGATTTTTTTACAAAATATCTTTCTTTATTTGTGTTTTTTTACAATCATAATTCCAACAAAAGAAATCATTGCCATAACACTTGCCAATACGACATAGCTTGTTTCCCCTGTTTTTGGTTCTCCATCTAATTTTCGATTATCTGCTACAGTTGTGGCATTTCCTGTTAATAATGCTTCATCTATTTCTACACTAGCAAGAACATATCTTGAACAATGGTCTAGTGTTAGAACCATTTCCTCATATTCATTTACTGTTACTTTCGAAACAAATTCACATTTTTTGGTTTCTTCATTATAGTAATACAAGAAAGCCTCACCTTCTATTCTATCAAATGCATTTTCCGCATATATGCTTACATTTACTTTTCCTGGTAATGCTCCACTATGTTGAAAATCAAGAAATAAAACGTTTTTGTTATCTTTTAGGCTATCCACAAAACAATCTACTCTTTTCACTCCTACATTCATGCTTTTGGTTGTATCAGTAATATTTTCTGGTTTTAGTTCCCAATAATATCCAACATAATCTTTATCATTGTTTGCTTCATACGTTGATATGTGTATTGCTTTTTTCAAGTCTTTCGCTGCTTTTATTAATTTTGCAGGCACTACAGTGTCTTTTTCTGTAGTATAATAGATATCTCCTGCACCTTCTAATTTTGCATATTCAATAAGGTCATTGATTTGTTCCTCTGTAATGGTATTTTGAAAATAAGTAGATGGGTATACAGAAACATTTATTGTTAACGAAATACCTTTTGTTTCTATTGTTACACTAGTGGTTCCAATTTTCTTAGCTGACATTTTTCCGTCTTTATCAACTGAAACAATATCACTATCTTTTACTGTAAACTTACTTTGATTTGTAAGTACTTCATCAGTTGAATTATTTGATGTTTTAAAAGTTAATTGTTCCCCTTTTTCTATACTACACCTACCCGAATAAGAATCTGGAGCAATACAATTTCCCCCATCATAAATAGTACTATAGTTTTGTCCTTTTTGATTGATTAATTGAATTTTTAGTAATTGATATGTAAATTTTGGGGTAAGATTTATAGCATATTCTCCAAATTTAGTTTCTTTTCCATCTTTATCATAAAACAAGATTTCACTATTTTTTTTGCATCCTGTAAGACGTTTTACAGAATCTGAACCAATTGTATTAATAACACAACTTGAAAGTCGAATATACTTTGCCCCTTTTGTATTAGGATTATTAAAGTCATTTCCTATTGGAATTTGTTCAAAATTCTCATCTACATATGTAGCATTGTATGGTGTATCACTTGTTCTTTTTCCATTATATAGGTCATAAATTTTGGCAGTTTTGTAATTGGTTTCAAAATCTTTTGGTAATGGTATATAATAATATACCCATCCATCCATCAGCCCTTTTTTACTATCTCCTTCTAATGCTTTTTTCAAATTAGCACTTAATTTGTCTGCTTCTTGGTAATAGTCCCCTTCCTTTAATTCAAGTGTTGTTGTGTTTCCGCTATCAGTTCTTACACAATTTAACTCTTTTTCGTTTCGTACCACAATTCCATTAGACGCTGCTTGTACACTAGAATGTAATAGCATTAATCCCATGAAAAGTACTACAAAACCTAACATTTTGATTGTTTTTTTCATTTTCTTTCCCCCTTATTATTTTATACTTCATATTAAATCACTTTTCTCTTTCTTTGTCAATTCATTTTTACGCATTCCTTAAAATTTACCCTTTTCGTAAAGCCTCTCTTTTTACGAGTTTAGTTTCTTGGCTACTACTACCATTCTGCCATTTTCTTGTGAATATTCACATGTAATTAGCGTAACTAATTGTTCTCCAAAGATTGCTGTTTTCCCTGTATCATATAATTGTATTTTTCTACAATTATTTATATATTCATTATACTTTTTTTCATCTTTGAAGTGATAGTATTGGTAATATCGAAATACATTTTTTTCATCTTCATAAAATATTCTCGATTTAAAAGCAAATATGATTTCATATTTTGCTTCTCCTTCTTCTGTTGCTATTGTTAGTTCTGAATGCTCATCATAGAAGGTTTTGTCTTGATATTTTAGTAAATCTTTAAACATTTGCCCATCTCTCATATCATGCCCATAAATAATCACATTGGCATTTTCATCTTTAATATTCGAATTGCAATTGATAAAAATGGAACCATAACTACTCTTTTCTTTTTTATAATTGCGTTTTAAGTAGTAATTATTATCTGTCGCTTGCACTAATGGGTAATTAACATTCGTGTTTTCAATTCGTATCCAGCCTTTTACATCTGGATTTTCTCCCTGTAGTTCTTTTACCTTTTCCACAAATTCTTGATTAACCGTTTTTAATTCTTCTGTTGTTTCATCGTATTCAATTTCTTCTTGTACTTCTTCATATAAGTTTTTGTTTTTATTTGATTGATAAAAATAGTACACTAAATATGCACTAGATGCAACTAATACAATTGCAAGAATTACTATGATAGCAATTTTTATTTTCTTACTATTCGTGTTTTTCGCTCCTTCCTCTTTTTTACTATCATTCTTTTTTATTTTTTTCTTTACTTTATTATCTTGCTTTTTGTTTTCTTGTTTTTTTTCCTTTTGTTGCACTTTTTTTGTCTCTTCTTTTTTCTCTTTTGGCTGCACTTTTTTTATCTCTTTTTGTTGCTCTTTTTTAACCTCTTTATTTTTCTTTTCTTTATCTTCTTTTTTTATTTCTTTCAATTTACGCCTCCTCGCATGTTTGCTATTTTTTTATTCATTATATGTTTGACTTATTGTTCGTTAATTTTTTAGAGCTATGTTTCCATAGCTCTTTTGTATTCACTAATTATTTTCTTGTTTTCTCATAACAATCATTCCAGCAAATGAAACAACTGCTATGAAACTTGCTAGCACTACATAATTTTCTTCTCCTGTTTTTGGTTCTTCGTCTAATTTTTTAGTAACTTGCAATACTTCTTCTGCCATTTCCGCTAACACATAATTACTAAAATGGTCTGTTTCAAAAATTGCATATTCTCCTTCAACTGTTACTGCATACTCAATTTTGTTTCCATCGTCTTCTATTCTATATACAACTAAATTTTCTTTATCAAATTCATTCGGAATTGGAATACTTATTTTTACTTTTCCATTTGGTTGTATTTTTTCATCATCTGATTTTAATGTAATATCAAAAGCAATAAACTTCGTTATTTGTGATAATGCAGATTTTACTTTTTCAAAAATAGCGCCTTCTTTTATTTCTGATACCTCTAACAATGTATTACTTGGAACTATACCAAATGAAGCATTAAATTTTACATTTGTTGTTTCATCTGTCAAATCAATTGTAGGTTTCGTTGTATTAGTATTTGTTGATGTATTTACTGCTTTTTTTACAGTAACTGTATACTTAGCACTATCTTCAATTGTAAAAATATATTCATTTTCTTTTTCACCTTTCACAAAAGTGTAGTCGATGGAATAATTGTCTAAGTATATTCTTTTATATCTTGCATCAATTTTTGAACAACAATATTTTATAATCGCTTCTTCTGTATCTTCAACATCAGATGGTACCTTTATAAGTGGATTTGCAAAAAATACTCCACCAATTGTATAATATAGCACTCCGTTTTTTCTTAATTCAATATTAGCACGAACATATAATTCTGGCCAATCCCACGAAGCTTTTGTTATTTCTAATGCAATTCCGATGCTAGAATCGTTAATGATTCTATTAAATTCTGTTTTTAAAAAATCTTCTAATTCATCAAAACCTGTACCATCAATTTCAACATAGATATCGTCTGTTAATTCTTCAACACCTTCAAATTTTTTCGCAATATAATCTTTATCTTCCTTGTTCCATTTCGCATCTGTATATCCGATTGTAATCATCTTCTCGTCAATTACTTCTTTGTAACTTTTATCGTATAGCTTAACATCAACCGTTGAAATATCTGTTAATCCAACAACTGTATTAAATTGTATATTTATATTGTAATCAGTATCAATATCTCTTCTAGTTGCTTCTTTAACCGCATCTTCAATAACAAGAATTAAATCACCACTCATGTTGATTGCATTCTCTATTGCTTGTGTTGATAACATTTTTACCTCAATAGTATCTGGAAGTTTGTCTAAATTTACTGTAGTTTCTGTGTGCACTGTCTCTTCTGTCGCTATTACTGTGTTTGCACAAAATGCAAACATTGCTAGCACTACTATTGCTAACACTACTAATAGTTTGTTTTTTGTTTTCATTTTATTTTCCCCTTTCATTTTTAATTCTATACGCATTCTATCATTACTCATTCTTTATTGCAAGCTTTTTTAAGTATATTTAATAATCTTCTCTTTCATGATATATTACTTCTTTTCCATTATTTTTAGCATATTCAATTTCATTTTTTGTACTATTTCCAATATATCCATCAATATTTACAACATAAATAGCATCACTTACATCAATTTTCTTTCTATGAATTTTGCCTAAAATACTAGCATCCACACCTTCCTGTCTCTGCCCATCCATATTATAAACACATTGAATAACTGCATAGCCTTTCTTTAATTCTAATTCTTCAGCAATTTTTATCATTTCTTTTGAATATCTCATACTTCCACAAATTGTTATTACTTTGATTTCCATATAACCCTCTCTTATTTTACTAACTCTAAATTACCGTTTATAATTTCAGGTGCAAATCCGCTTATCTCATCAAATAAAATTCCCTCTGGTACTTCATTCCATAAGTATATTTTTTTATTTTCCATAAAAGCCTCATATAATTCAAGAAATGTTGAGCCACCAACATAGTTCTTTTTTCCATTTTTATCAAAATTTAACGTTAACACTGCATCCATTGATTTAATTCTATCTCTACTTCTTTTAAACATTTCGCCTTTCATTTTTGCATGTTTCTCTTTTCCTTTCGCATACCACTCATTTTCAGCATTAGGATTTTCGTATGTATGAGGTAAAAATACTTCCCAACCATTTACTTCTAATTTTTCTTTAATTGATGGTATATCTTTATAAAATGCTTTACTACATATTACAAATATTTTTTTCATATCTAAAATCACTCCCGTTTTTATTCTATTTTTAAAATATTATTTTTTCCAACCTTTGCTTATACTATGAAAGCAGATAGTTATCTAAAAATTATCTGCTTTCAATATTTTTCTCTAAAAACTGTCAAAAACTTAAAATTTGGGATAACAAATGCTAACATTTGGCATTTTACTCCTATCTGCAAGTGCTTGTAATTGGCTATTTTCCGCAACAATTCTTATACTTCTTTCCTGAGCCACATGGACATGGGTCGTTTCTTCCTACTTTTGGTCCTTCATTTTTTACAGTTACATGGGTTTGTTCTGCTCCTCCATTTACGTCGTTTATATTTTCTAGGGAAGCGTTTGTAATTCTTGCGGTTTCTGCTCTTCGAATTTCGGTTTGTTTTTGGATGTTTAGTAGAATTTTTACAACATCATATTGAATGTCATATATCATTTCATCGAACATATTGGTTCCTTCAATACGATATTGAATAACTGGGTCTTTTTGTCCATAGGCACGAAGTCCTATTCCATCTTTTAATTCGTCCATAGCATCAATATGATCCATCCATTTTTGGTCTACTACTTTTAGCATAACAACTCGTTCTAATTCTCTTAAGTCTGTTTCTCCTATTTCTTGTTCTTTTTGTTCATAATTAGCTAATGCTTTGTTATTTACTTCTTCTACTACTTTCCCAGCCTCTAGTTTTTTATCTTGTAAACTTTCTAGGTTTTGGATTCCAAAAACAGTCCTAATTTCTTCTCTTAAGGAATTTTTATTAACTGGTTCTTCTACAAAATATTCATTTACAATACTTGCTGATAACTCTGTTATCATATGCATAATATTTTCTTTTAGGTTATTTCCATCTAATACTTGTTTACGTTGAGCATAAATAATTTCTCTTTGTGTATTCATAACATCATCATATTGAAGAACATGTTTACGAATACTAAAGTTTTTACCTTCTACTCGTTTTTGTGCTTTTTCTACTGCACCAGAAATAATTTTGGATTCAATCGGCATATCTTCTTCTGCCCCAAGTGTGTTGTACACATTGGTAATCATGTCTCCACCAAAAATTTTCATTAAATCATCATCTAAGCCAATATAAAATTTGGATTCTCCTATGTCTCCTTGACGTCCACTACGTCCACGTAACTGGTTATCAATTCTTCTGGATTCATGTCTTTCGGTACCAATAATTTTTAGTCCACCTGCATCGATTACTTTTTGTTTTTCTTCTTTGATTTCATCTTCATATTGTTTTTCTAATGCTCTAAATTTTTCCCTCGAAGCTAAAATAGCTTGGTCGTTTGTTTCATTAAATGCCATTGCTTCTTCAATTTGTTCATCGGTATAACGTTGTCTTTTCATGGCTTCTCTTGCTAAGTATTCGCTGTTTCCTCCAAGCATAATATCGGTTCCACGTCCTGCCATGTTCGTGGCAATGGTAACTGCTCCAAATTTACCAGCTTGTGCAATAATGGTTGCTTCTTGTTCATGGTATTTGGCATTTAATACCGAGTGTGGGATTCCTTCTTGTTTTAAAATTTTACTTAGTTTTTCTGATTTTTCAATGGATACTGTACCTACTAAAACAGGTTGTCCTTTTTCATAACTTTCTTTTACACTTTTTACAATTGCTCGGTATTTGGCTGGTTCATTTTTATAAATAATATCGTTTTGATCATTACGTATCATTGGTTTGTTGGTTGGAATGGCAATAACATCCAAATTATAGATTTCTCTAAATTCGGCTTCTTCTGTCATAGCAGTACCTGTCATACCCGCTAATTTTGCATACATTCTAAAGTAATTTTGGAAAGTAATAGTAGCAAGGGTTTTGGATTCATCTGCAATTTTTACTCCTTCTTTTGCTTCAATCGCTTGGTGAAGCCCATTGTTGTATCTTCTTCCATACATAATTCTTCCTGTAAATTCATCTACAATTAATACTTCTCCATCTTTTACCATATAATCAATATCACGTTTCATAACACCATGTGCGCGTAAAGCTTGGTTTACATGGTGTACAATTTCGGAATTGTCTAAATCGTTAAAATTATCGATATGGAAGAATTCTTCTGCTTTTTTTATTCCTTTTATGGTTAAAGAAGCGGATTTTGCTTTTAAATCCACTATGTAGTCATAGTTTTCGTTATCTTCTGCTTGTTCTTCATCTTTAATATCTTCTTCTACAATGACTTTTGCTTGTAGACGTTTTACAAAATCGTTGGCTTTTTTGTAAAGGTCTGACGATTGGTTCGCACGTCCTGAAATGATTAATGGCGTACGTGCTTCATCAATTAAAATACTATCAATTTCATCCACAATGGCAAATTGTAAATCTCTTTGAACGGCTTGGTTTTTATAAATTACCATGTTATCTCTTAAATAATCAAATCCAAATTCGTTATTGGTTCCATAGGTAACATCACAAGCATAGGCTTTTCTTTTTTCATCTGGTTCCATACCAGAAATAGCAAGTCCTACCGTTAAGCCTAAAAATTTGTATAGTTTTCCCATCCATTCGCTATCACGTTTGGCAAGATAGTCGTTAACGGTAATTACATGAACTCCTTTTCCAGTTAGTGCATTTAAGTACACTGGCAAAGTTGCTACTAATGTTTTTCCTTCACCTGTTTTCATTTCCGCAATTCTACCTTGGTGCAAAATAATACCACCAATTAATTGCACATCAAAATGTCTCATACCTAGTACCCTTTTGGAAGCCTCTCTAACTACTGCAAACGCTTCTTCTAATATATCATCTAATGTTTTTCCTTGTTCTAATTCCTTTTTAAAGTACTCCGTTTTCGCCTTCAATTCCTCATCCGATAATTTCGAAATTTCCTCTTCTAATGCATTAATTCTATTCACCATTGGCATTACTCGTTTTACTTCTTTTTCACTATAGGTTTTAAATAAGCCCATTTATTTTTCCTCCTAAAATTAAAATAATCCGTTTGTAACTATATCACGAAATACACTTTTACGCAAGGAATTTTTCAGAAAAAAATAGTTTTGAAAATTGCAATATTAATTGCACGTTTTTTAATTAAAAATTTAAAAATCTTTAAACGTTAGTTTTTATGCTTTTATTCTTTCCACTAATTCCATATCTTCCATTTTCGATATGGCAAAGCATTTTTTTCCTAGGTCTTTTAGTGAGGCTCCGTAGGTGATAGATTTCTTTATCATCCATTATCAGAAATCGGTCATGGAATTGGTTGGTATGGGAAATTTTTAGGGTTGGGTATTGAAGATTGAATTTTTGAATATCTAATTTCATAAGATTACAATTTTGTGAGGTTAAGAGATGAACTTCTACGTCTTTGTTTTTCTTGGTTAGCATGTTTAAAACCGTGTTATCGATATAATTGTCTATGATGACAAGCTTATTTTGGGCTTTTTGAATTAGGTCAATTACTAAACTATACGCATCATAAATCTGTCCTTTGTAAAAAATCTTTTGTTTAAATTCTGTTTCTCTATCTTTTTGTAATTCGTTAAATATGATATCAAATTTTTTATTGTGTTCTAATAACTCATATTCTATTTTTGTTAAACGTTCAAATAATTGCCCATTATTAGAAATAAATTTTCGCATTTCAACAAATGCATTCATAATATTAATACTTACTTGTATTGCAATTTCATTTCGCAGTAAACCAGAAAGCATTGCAATTCCTTGTTCAGTAAATACATATGGTAAATATTTTCTATGTTGACCTCTTTGATTTCTATTTAAATTTTTATTTTGTAATTCCAAATATTTATCTTTCACTTCTAGACTTGATGTCACAATTTGTGATTTCAAGTCTTCTTGATTTATGTCTACCTTTAAGGTCACAAATTGTGACCTTAAACATTCCAATTCATTTTCTGTTAATTGGAAACAAAAATTCTCTGGAAATCTTTTTATGTTTCTTTTTACTGTTTGATTAATCTTTTTGGTTTCATACTGATATAGCATTGCTACATCACTGTCTAGCATTACTTGTTTTCCACGTATTGTGTAAATTAAATTCTTAATTTTTTCTGTTTCATATGTTGTTCCATTTAATTCTTCATTAATTAGTATCATATTATTTTCTTCGTTCATAATAGACACTTCCTATCTTTCTGTTTATTTTCTTTAACCTTATTCTTTTTATTTGAGGTCACAAATTGTGACCTCAAGTTTTGGTCATTTTTTTCTAAGTTTACAACTAATAAGCCTAGTTTTTAAGATTTATGTTTACTCTTGAGGTCGCAAATTGCGACCTCAATTTTCCCAGTTTGCTTTCTAGTAATTGAAAACAAGATTTTTCTAGAAAACATTCAAACTAACATTCGATACTATTTTAAAACATCTGTTCTTGTTTGTCAAGACTATTTTTACTTTTTGTTAAAATTTTTTTATTGATATTTTAAATAGTGGCAAATTAAACTGCTTATTTTCAAAAAATAAGCATAAACGTTTTTCCTCTTTCATACATTGTACTACCATGATTTAATATATAAGTGAGGTATGCTATGTTTATTTGTAATGTAAAATTTGATTATAAATTCCTTTTAAAAATCCTATTTGTTATTGTTACCATTGTGCTTTTCGGTATGATTGGTTTTCGTATTTATCATATGTTTCATACAAACCAAAATTCAACTTGCCTTCCTACACCTGATGTTGCTAACATAAACTCGGATAATTATACTAATATTTTAAAATCGGTTCACGATAACTTAGATGAATATATAGGGCAAAAAATCCATTTTACTGGTTACGTTTATCGTGTGTATGATTTTAACGAAACACAATTTGTACTTGCTAGAAATATGAAAGTAACTTCCGATAATCAAACCTTAGTCGTTGGTTTCCTATGCAATTATAAAGATGCTTCTAAATTTTCTGATCATACTTGGGTAGAAATTACAGGAAAGATTACAAAAGGCGATTACCATGGTGATATTCCTGTCATCGAAATTCAAGAAATTAAATCTTGCGACAAACCACAAAACGACCTTGTAACTCCACCAGATGACCTATACATCCCAACCAGTGCCTTATTTTAGTAAAAAGCCAGCATTTCATGCTGGCTTAATTTGGTTTTATTTAGTTAAAATATCTTTTTAATAACCCATCAAATCCTCTTCCATGTCGTGCTTCGTCTTTTGCCATTTCATGTACTGTATCATGAATTGCATCATAGCCAAGTTCTTTTGCTCTTGTTGCAAGTTCTTTTTTACCCATGCATGCTCCGCATTCTGCTTCTGCTCTTAGCATTAAGTTTTTCTTTGTATCTGGGTATACAATTTCTCCTAATAATTCTGCAAATTTTGCTGCGTGTTCTGCTTCTTCCCATGCATATCTTTTATACGCTTCGGCTACTTCTGGGTATCCTTCTCTATCTGCTTGGCGACTCATGGCAAGATACATTCCTACTTCGGTACATTCTCCCATAAAATTATCTTTTAATCCTTTTACTACTTGTTCATCTAATCCTTTTGCTACTCCTATTTGGTGTTCATCTGCATATTCTTTTGCTCCTGTTGTTTCTTCTTTTAGTTCAAACTTTTCTTTTCCTGCTCCACATTGTGGGCATTTTTCTGGAGCTTCTTCTCCAAAATGTACATATCCACATACTTTACAAACATATGCTTTCATCTTCATTCCTCCTCATTTTTATTTTTTACTATCGTACCACAATAAAAAAATTTGTCAAGATTTTTCATTTTTTTCTTTTCTTTTTTTGTAATTTATGGTAGAATAACCTCAGAAAACAAAAGATATTGTTTATCCGTTTTCGTATGAATATGAAATTTGGAGGATGGTTATGGAATTTAAAAAATGTAATCGTTGTGGATGTTTTTTTGTATCTGAGCACAATGTATGCGAACATTGTAACCCAAAAGATACTTTTGAACTTTCAAAATTAAGAACTTATTTTGAAGGAGAAATTCAAGCAAATTCAATTGACTCAATTGCAGTTGATACTGGAATTTCGGTAAAAAACTTAAATCGTTATCTTGAAAACGAGGAATTTTCAAACATTTCTAGTAAATTACATATAGGAAATATTAAATTATAAGATAAGTCCTATTTACATATGGAAAGGGCGGAATTCATTTCCGCCCATATGTTTTATTGATACGAATGAGCAGATTTTCCATCTGCCCTTTATTTTAATTTAAAAAAAATGGAAGGATGATGAGTATGTCAAAATCAATTTACGAAGTACTAAAAGAACGTGATTTAATTAAGCAAATTACTTTTGAAGAGGAATTTCAAAAATTAGCAAAACAGGAACATTTCTCTGTCTACTTAGGCATTGACCCTACTGCTGATAGCATTCATATTGGACACTTTATTCCTCTTATGATGATGTCGTATTTTCAAAAATGTGGTCATAGACCAATTCTTCTTGTTGGTGGTGGTACTGCTTTTATTGGTGACCCAAGTGGAAAAACCGATATGAGAAAAATGCTTACCAAAGAAGAAATTTCCAAAAATGTTGATAACATCATCAAACAAGTGAGTAAATTTGTTTCTTTTGAAGGGGATAATGCGGCTATTATTGTGAATAATGGGGATTGGATTTTGGATTTAAATTACATGGAGTTTATTCGTACTTATGGTGTTTATTTTAATGTAAACCGTATGTTAGATGCGGAATGTTTTAAACAACGTATGGAAAAAGGTCTTACCTTTTTTGAACTTAATTATATGTTAATGCAAAGTTATGATTTTTTACATTTATTTGAAACACATGGCTGTAAAGTAGAAATTGGCGGTGATGACCAATGGTCTAATATGCTTGCTGGTGTTGACCTAATTCGTAAAATTCATCAAAATGGTAGCTTTTGTGTTACTTGCCCTTTATTATTAAATGCCGAAGGTAAGAAAATGGGAAAAACGGTTAGTGGTGCTTTATGGTTAGATGCCACAAAAACCTCCCCTTATGAGTTTTACCAATATTGGCGAAATATTGGAGATACCGAAGTATATGATGTATTACGTATGCTTACCTTCTTACCAATGGAAGAAGTAAAAAGACTTTCTTCTCTACCTGGAGAACAAATTAATGAAGCCAAAAAAATAGCCGCTTTTGAAATTACCAAATTAATCCATGGTGAAGAAGAAGCCAAAAAAGCCGAAGAAGCCTCTCTTGCCCTATTTGAAGGTTCTGGTTCTTTAGAAAATATGCCTACTGTAAAAGTGGAAAATACCAATATTGCCATTGTAGATGCCATTCTACTAACTAACATTGCTCCATCAAAAGGTCAAGCAAGAACCTTAATTTCACAGGGGGGAATTAGTTTAAATGATACGAAAATAGATGATACGAATTATATGCTATCTGATAACGATTTTCAAAATGGATATGCTATTTTGAAAAAAGGAAAGAAAGTATTTTACAAGTTAGAAAAATAATCAAATACACATACACAAAGCCGATGTTATCACTAACATCGGCTTTGCTAATAACCTATCGAACCTGTATCCAGTCCTCTGCATAAATGAGATTGGAATCTTCAATTTGTTCGTTCAGTTGCTGGATATTCCAACAACTTGTCTGAAAAAAATTTGCTATGTGCAACAAGTAATCCCCTTCTTCTATCTGGTAATACACCGCATCATCTAACTTTCCCCAATTTATCTTGGGTAGTCTTACATGTGTATTCCTCTGGAATACCTCATCACTTGACCATTCATCATAGGTGGGATTTTCTGTACGTAGCGCTTCTTCTGTGATATTCAAGCGCTCTGCAAGAGATGAAATGGTTTCATCTTCTCCCCCTACAATATAGTAAGTGACGATTTCTTCCTTAAGGTTGCTTGTTACCATCTCGCCATCTTTATAAGTGCATGTTTCTAACTTAGCATGCATCCGCCTTATAAAGATAGGTCTGGAGGGCTCCTCCTGCTCCTCCTTCTGAAATGCTGCTGGCGTTATTTCTGCGGCACTTGCCTGTACTACAGAAATTATCCATAACAACATTACCAACAGTGCGTATCCAATCCGTCTTTTCATTTTTCCTTCTCCTTTTCCTTTTCTTTTATAGGTTATTTTATTGGTTTCGTAATCGCAAAAACAACACGATTACTTGATACCCAATATTGATACCATTATATCATATTTATGTAAATTTTTCAAGTTTTAGTCCACTCTTAGTGCATCAATGGAGTTTAGTTTAGCTGCTCGGTAAGCTGGGAATATGCCAAAGAGAATGCCAATTAATGCACTTGAAGTAAAGGAAATTGCTACTACTGTATTTGAATATTCAAAGGTATATCCTATTTTGGTTGCTATATTTCCGAGCTAGGATACCACAGATAATTCCTAATATTCCTCCTAGTATACTAATCACTAAAGCTTCTATTAAGAATTGAAATAAAATATCACTTCTTTTGGCTCCTAATGCTTTTCTAATACCGATTTCTTTGGTTCGTTCGGTAACCGATACTAACATTACATTCATTACTCCAATTCCTCCTACAATAAGGGAAATGCTTGCAATTCCTCCTAATAATAGGGATAACGTATTATCAATGGAATCAACTGCATCTAACATGGATTCTTGTGAAGTTACACTATATTCATCTGATGATATTTGCAAAGTGGTTCTTATATGATTTTCTATATTGGATATGGTTCTCCCAATACGCTCTTCATCTTCTACTTTGGCATATAGATTACTAATACTCGTATCACTTCCTAAATATTTTGCTGTTGTTATGGGAATTAAAATATTACTATCAATATCATTTCCCATACTACTTCCCTGTTCTTCTAATACCCCAATCACCACATAGTTATCACCATTTAATTTGATACTTTCCCCTAAAGGGTCTGCTAAACTAAATAAACTAGTTGCAATATCTTTTCCTAAAATGCACACTTTACTTTTGTTTTCAATATCAATAATCGATATACTTCTTCCTGTTTCTAACTTGGTATTGGTAACCTCTAAATAACTTGCATTGGTTCCTATAATACTAGCTCTTGTTACGGTTGTACTTCCTCTATTTACGGTTGCACTTATATTTTTAAATGGGGTTACTTCTTTTACATTCGAAATTGTTTTTAGTTCTTCTATTTCCTCATACGCAAAACTACTTTCACTAGAAGTAATCGCAATTGTTAAAATATCGGTTCCTAGTGATTGTACTTGGGACTTCACTTCACTTGAAGAACCGTTTCCAATTCCTACTAGCACAATAACAGAAGAAATACCAATTACTAAACCAAGCATGGTTAATATGGAACGTAGTTTATTTGAAATAATATTTTTAAATGCAATTTTGATAATTTGTAATAATTTCAATTTCTTCCCTCCTTTTATACCTCATATAGCTTGCCATCTAAAATTTTTACCATGCGTTTTGCCCTTTTTGCAATTTCGATATCATGTGTAATTAAAATAATGGTTTGCCCTTCTTTGTTCATTTCTTCTAATTGGTTCATAATTTCATTTCCCGTTTTGGAGTCTAATGCGCCTGTTGGTTCATCTGCTAATATGATTTCTGGTTTTTGGCAAAGTGCTCTAGCAATTGCAACTCTTTGTTGTTGTCCTCCAGATAATTGGTTTGGACGGTTTTTTTCTCTTCCTTTTAATCCTACTTTTTCTAAATATTCGTGTGCAATCTCTTTGGATTTCTTTGCTGGAATTCCTTGATACATTAAAGGAACTTGCACATTTTCAACTGCATTTAATTTTGAAAGCAAATTGAAACTTTGGAAAATAAATCCTATTTTTTGGTTTCGAATGCTTGCTAATTTTCGGTCTGATACGTCTAAAATATTGATGTCATCTAATAAGTATTCTCCACTATCTGGTACATCTAATAGACCAATCATATTCATAAGAGTCGATTTCCCGCGAGCCTGAAGGTCCTACAATCGAAACAAATTCTCCTTTTTCTACTGTAAAATCAATATTGTCTAACGCTTTCATTTCTTCTCCTAGGTAGTAACTTTTTTTGACATGTTTCATTGTAATCATATTATTTGCCACCTCTTTCTCCTTGTGGCATTTGTGGCATATTTCCTCTATCTTGATTCATTCTCTCAAAACCACCTGTCATTTCTCCCATTCCCATACCTTTTTGGTTTGTATTATTACTTGTTGTCGTTTGCACTGTCATTTCAATTATTTCACTTCCAGTAAGCCCAGATGTTACCTCCACATAAGCATCGTTTGAAATTCCTGTGGTAATTGCCACATTTTGTGTCGTTCCATCTTCATTTTTTACAACAACATATTTTTCATTGTTTTTTGTCTGAACCGCTTCAATTGGTACACTAATTACATTTTCGGCTTTTTCTAAGGTAATACTACAACTTCCAGACATACCAATTTTTACATCACCATCGTTTGTAAAACTTACCAATGCCGAAAAGCTCGACCCATTACTTGCATAAGTTCCAATTTGGTTAATTTTTTTTACGGTTCCTGTATAGGTTTTATCTTCGTATGCATTTACTGTAATACTCACCTCTTGCCCTACTTTTACTTTTGCAATCTCCTCTTCTTCAATGCTAATATTCATGGTAAGCTCATTGGTACTTTGCACTTCAATATTATGCATAGAAGTACATCTGTCTCCTGCCTCTTCTGGAATGGATATTTTGGTAATGACACAATTATATGGAGCCGTTAAATAGGTTCCATTGGTATATTTCAAAATATTAGCTCCCTCTTCTACAAAATCGTTTTCTTCCACATAAATTTCTTTAAAATAGCGATACGTATTTAGTTCCAAAGTCTCGGTTACCCCACTTGCAATCTCCCCAGAACTTGTTAAATTATTCGTAATGGTCTGATACGAAACTTGGACATCTTTTGTAGTAGCCGAACTTTCATCACTTGTACTAGCATTTGTTGTTACCCCAGATGTCATATAGGCATATATCATCCCGACCAAAATAAGAATTAAGATGCCAATTAACCACACCATTTTACTTTTCTTTTTCATACTTTATTTCCTTCCTTTCTTTTTGATTTATTTTCATTATATAAATACATTCTTAAAAAAAACTTAAATAAAAAAATTTTTCTAAAAAAACAAGGACCTTTCGGTCCCTGCTTTACAGATGAAATACTGCTTTCACCTTTTTATCAATCCGCTTTCTATCCTTGTCGCTAAGCATTTTATAAACCTCTTTTGGATAGATATTTCCATTACGTTTGATGCAGATTTGAGAATCGGTGCTTAATGTAACAATAACTTCATTAACTGCTATTTCTTTTACTTTTACCGTACTTTTTGCTCCCATCTGTTTCCTTTCTCTTGGAATACCTCCAAGATTACAACATTCACAATATCTTGCGACATATAAGTTTCATTAACATTATAGCATATTTTCCATAATAATTCAATACCGTCACTATTCTGCTATGTCTTCTGGTGGCTCTGGCATATCACCTCTTATTCGATTTTCCATTCCTCCTCTTGGAAAATCTTCATTTGGTCTTTTTCCTTTTGGTGAAAATAGCATAAATCCTCCTGCTGTTAGAATGGCTCCTACTAGAATTCCTAGGATTAAATAAATTATTTTTTCTTTCATAACACTTCCTCCTCGTTTTTGATTATATAAAGCCAAACTTAAAGCAACCTTAAAATGAAAAAATTTTTGTTACCTTACCTCTTAGGCTATAAAATCGCCCCTACAAATAATGTGATTTTCCATAACAAAAAAGGAAACAACTTTTTACAAAAGTTACTTCCTTTTTTTCTGTTTTTATTCGCGAAAATCAAACTCTGGCACATATTCTTCTTCGTGCTCACCTAATTCTTGTATATAGCCATTTTCTAGGTTTAAGGAATACAAATATTGTTCTACTTGTTTGTATTCCTTTTTCGTTAATTTGCGGCTAATTAGCTCATCTTCTTTTGCTTTGTAGGTTGGAAAGTATTGTGCCATTACACTAACCCAAATATCTTGTGGTAAATTCTCTTTTATCCATTTCAAAATATGTTTGGTATTTTGTATATGGTTTGGTAATACTAAATGACGAAGGATAACTCCTTTTTGTACCATTCCTTGTTCATTCAATGTCACTTTTCCAACTTGCTTATACATCTCACTAATTGCCTTTGTTGCTATTTCAAAATAGTTATCCACACCAGAATATTTCTTCGCAATTTCATTGGAATAATATTTTAAATCTGGTAAATACACATCTATATATCCTTCTAACTCTTGAATAGTTTCCTCGCTTTCATAGCCATTTGTATTATAAATAACAGGAATGGATAACCCTCTCTTTTTTGCTATATCAAGTGCTTCTATAATATGGTACACATACGAAGTTGGTGTTACCAAATTAAGATTATGTGCCCCTTTTTGTTGTTGACGAACAAAAATATCTGCCAAATGCTCTATGGTAATTTCTTTTCCCTTTTGTAACTGACTAATTTCATAATTTTGGCAATACTGACATCGTAAATTACAGTTCGTAAAAAACACCGTTCCTGAGCCATTGACCCCACTTATACATGGTTCTTCATAAAAATGTAACGACGCAAGAGCTATTTTTAACTTATCATCACAATGGCATATTCCCTTTTTTCCCTCTAATCGGTTTACCCCACATTTATGTGGACACAACTTACAACTACTTAGTTTTTCTATCATGCTTTCTCCTTTTATTCTATCATCTTTCAACCGGATTTACATACCAATGGTATTTATTCTAATGTTTCGGTAATTTAATCATCACTGATGTACCTTTTGGTTCATTCTGTGTTATTTTAATACTTCCTTTATGAAGTGCTATTATATATTGTGCAATTGATAAGCCAAGCCCCGTTCCTCCTGTTTTTCTACTTCTTGCCTTATCTTCTCTGTAAAAACGTTGAAATACATGTTTTAATCCCTCTTCTGAAATTCCAATTCCTGTATCACTCACTTCGATGATACATTTTCCTTCTTTTCGTTTAGTTTGAATGGTAATCGTATCGTTTGGTTTTGTGTATTTTATGGCATTATCTAGCAAAATAACCATTACTTGATGAATTTTGTTTTTATCAATGCCAATTGTTTCGTTCCAATTTAAATCTAAGATTACCTTCTTTTTCTCCATTTTTGCAAAATCTTTATATGGTGCTATCATTTCTTGCATAAACTCATCCAAATCCACCTCTTCTTTGGCAAGGTCAATTTGTTCTACATCTGCTCTTGCAAGTAACATTAAATCCTTTGTCATTTTTGATAATCGTTTGGCTTCATTTAAAGTAAGTATAATGTCTTCCGATTTGTCAATAATCTTTTTATTGGGTTCTTGTAGTAGTAATTCTTGCTTTGTTTGAATAATGGTAAGAGGTGTACGTAATTCATGTGAAGCATTTTGTACAAATTCGGTTTGCTTTTTCCAGTTTTCTACAATTGGCTCTAAGGCTCTTTTGGATATCATATAGCTTGCAATTAACGATAGCATAATGGTAATCCCAATTCCAATCATTAATATTTTTAAATAATTGTCCATGATCATTTTTTCGGAATCCACATTAATTAATAACTGAACATATTGAGTTTCTCCTAATTCATTGGTTGTTCTTATATTCATGCCTCGGTAATAGTAGCGGTTATTTATTTGCATTTCATAAATGCTATTTCGTTTTGTTTTGTCAAAAGAAATACTTTCTCCAAATTCATCATAAATTCTTCCTATTTTATCTGTATTTTTGATATTCCCTTGTTCATCTCTTACCACATAGATAACACGTGGATTTAGTTGCGATTCTACCATTTCCCATCGTTTCTCTTTTGGTTGTTCTAATCCTTTTTCATTCCCTTTTCGTATTATTGGATTTTTACCTTCTTCCATTTTTTCTTTCACAAAATTTAATTCTCGGTTCGAAGATTCATACACAAATGCTTGTAATGTATGAAACATCAATATTCCAAAAAGCATAAAAATTATAGTAAGAATTAGAAAATTATATAACATATTTTTTATTAATTGTTTTCGTATTATTTTTTCTTCATTTACTATCATCATTTTCCCTTTACTCCACCCAAATATATCCTACTCCACGAATGGTTTTTAAATATTTATCATACCCGTATTTCTTTAATTCTTTTCGCATACTACTTGCGTACACTTCCACTACATTGGTCGTTGTTTCTGAATTAAATCCCCATATTTTATCAAAAATCTGGTCTTTTGTAATAATGGTATTTTTATAGGTTAACAAGTATTCTAGCATATCAAATTGTTTTCCTTGTAGATTGATTTCTTGATTACCTATCATGACTTGTCGATTGGATAAATTTAATTCCAATTCTTGATATCTAATTTTGTTTTCTCTATGTAACCCATGGCTTCTTCTAAGAATAGCTTCTATTCTTAAAAGTAATTCTTCTCTTTCAAAGGGTTTTACTAAATAATCATCGGCTCCTGCACGAAACCCCAATACTTTATCTTGAAGTGCGTCTTTTGCCGTTAATATAAGCACTGGTGTTTCTACCTGATTTTCTCTTAACTCCTTTAACACCTCATACCCATTTTTAATTGGCATCATAATATCTAATATAACTAAATCATATATCTTCTCTAATGCAAACGCAATTCCCTCTTCACCATCATAGGCTTGCTCTACATCATATTGCTTTATAAGGCATTGTTTAATGGTATCAGATAAAATAGCATCATCTTCTATTAGTAATATTTTCATATGCCACCTCCGTTTGTTTTCTTCTATATTATACCATAAAACTTAAAATAAGATTAAAAAAGGCAAAAAAATACAAGTACCAAAGTACTTGTATTGGTGGACAGGGAAGGATTCGAACCTTCGTACTCGTATGAGAACAGATTTACAGTCTGCCGCCTTTAGCCACTCGGCCACC
>CAOJHH010000018.1 GCA_948436025.1 uncultured Clostridium sp.
GAGAAATAGGGTATGAGTTTGAAACAGAAATAAAAGGAATTGATACAAAACCACCCCAAAGTGCAACGATTACCTTTAATGCAACTTCAGTTGATGTAGGAGGAACCATACAAGCAACGGTAAATCAAGAAGACTTAGAAACAGGAATTGATTTTGCAAAATCAAAATATATAATAGATACCAGTTCAGAAAATTATGGAATAACATCAGATAAATGGAAAACGGCAACAACCTTTACACAAAATCCACAAACAATATCCATTACACAATCAGTAGTAAATTATTATTATGTGCATGTATTAAGTAGTGATATAGCAGGAAACCTAACAGAAACACGATCCGATCCAGTTTATTTTAGAGGTTGGGTGACACTATATTCTGTATATGCAAGGGATGGTTTCAGTACGAGTAACGCGGGATTTCGTGCGAATTGGAGTATCGAAAGTGGTTATGGTACTAATAGTCCTGGTGCACCTGCAGGAGGAACAGGTTGGACTTACTCGTTATTTACAATTGATACAAATAAATATTCGACATTAGAAATGACATTCACACAATCAGATTCAAAGCCTATTAGTGGTTCGTTTACGCAATGGGGAGTTGTAAACACAAGAGGTTCAAAAAGCTTTTTAGCAAGTGCAAAAAATACGACTTTTGGAAATCAAAAATATACAGGGACGATATCTCTACCACGAAATATAGGAAATGTGTATATTGCTCTTTATACGTATTCCAGACCTACTACTAGTTGGGCTCATGCGAGCAGCGTGAGTATAAATTCTTCCTTAGAGGTCACAGTAAGAGTAAAATAAAAAGTAAAAAGAAATCCATTAAAAGAGGATTTCTTTTTGTTTAAGTGCTACAAAATTTTAGAGATAAAATTGAAATAAAAAAGTAGTCAAAAA
This sequence comes from uncultured Clostridium sp., assembly GCA_948436025.1. Classification (GTDB taxonomy): domain Bacteria; phylum Bacillota; class Clostridia; order TANB77; family CAG-508; genus RGIG8482. The sequence goes on from CAOJHH010000018.1 coordinate 906, forward strand.
CCTCTTGACAAGAAGCTATAAGTTAATATAAAATAATGTCATAATCATAAAGAATAAAAACGGAAAAACGAGCACATAATAAGATAAAAAGTAATGATGAAAATAAAGAACATGAATAAGAAGAAACAAAGGAGGAAAAAGAAATGGAAAGGAATAATAAAGAGAATAGTATACAAGAAAAATTATCCATAATAGAAAAAGCTAGAGCAAATGGAATTACATTAGTGGCTTTGATAATAACTGTAATTATTTTACTAATATTAGCAGGAATTACGCTTAGTTTAACAGTAGGAGAAAATGGAATTATACGAAAAGCACAGGAAGCGGGAAGAAATTATCAAAATGCAGCAAAATATGAAGAGTTTGCCCTAGATGAGTTAATGAATACAACAGATAGTATGATAGAGGATGTTACTAATAATGATAAAAAACCATATGATGAAAGCGAGTTTCGAAAATTAATAGCACAAGCAATTACACAAGAAGGAGTAGCAACTACATGGGAAGATAGTAATGTTATTTTTGTAGAAAATATAGGAAAAATTTTACAAGAAAGAACAAAAGATGCTACTGCAACAGCGGATAATATAACGCAGGGAAAAACAGCATATGTGAATGGAGAATTGATAACAGGAACAGGAGAAGATAATAAAACACAATATGAAGAAGGAAAAAAAGACTCCACAGCAATAAAGGTAGGAAGTTGCACAGGAAATGGAAGTATTAATATTTCCTCAATGAGTGGATATCAAAATTACACCAATAGTGACTTCTGTTTAAAAATCGTATCTGCTGTATGCAATTTTGGTTTGAGTGGATCTGCTAGGTCAGTTGATGATAAAAAATTTTATTTATCACCTTCAGTTTCATACAATAGTAGTACAGGCGTTATTACTGTAGCAGGGTGCGTTGGTTCAGGACGTGCGAGTGAAAATAGAGTATATGCTTCCGTTACATTAACGGTAGAGGTATGGTTACAATAAAAAATAAAAATCCCATTAAATTTTTAATGGGATTTTATATCGAAGAAAAGATAGTTATGTAAAAAGATAATATCAAAAAAGCCTTTGTTTTGTTGCTTTGCAAAAAAAGTATAGATATAATGAGAAAAAAGAAAAGGAGCAAAAGAAAAAATGAAGGGAAAAAACAAAGGAATTACGTTAGTTGCTTTAGTCATCACAGTGATTATTTTGTTAATACTAGCTGGAATAACAATTAATTTAACAATTGGAGAAAATGGAATCATCCAAAAAGCCAAAGAAGCGGGAAGAAATTATCAAAATGCAGCAGAATATGAAAAAATAGCATTAGATGAATTAATGAATACCACGGATCACATTATAGACAATGTGACAAATGATAATAAAAAACCATATGATGAAAGCGAATTTCGAAAATTAATAGCACAAGCAATTACACAAGAAGGAGTAGCAACTACATGGGAAGATAGTAATGTTATTTTTGTAGAAAATATAGGAAAAATTTTACAAGAAAGAACAAAAGATGCTACTGCAACAGAAGATGATATAGTAGTAGGAAAAACAGCTTATGTGAATGGAGAGCGTATAGAAGGAAAATTGGATAGAAGAAATTTAAAATCGGAAGTTTCGTATGTATATTCGGCTACAACAAATGGTTATGAACAATTGTATGCAAAAAAGGGAGGAATATTGCAAGACATGGGATTAATGACATATGATGAACAAGGTAATTTTACAGCAAATAAAGACATAGAAGTAATTATTTGGTGTTTGGGAAGTAGCAATAATGGAAATGAAAATTATCATAAATATGTGGTAATAAATGGAACCACTGTAATAAATGCAGGAAATGGAGGATGGAGTCTATTTGAACCAATTTATATGAATAAGGGAGATATTATGAATATATATTGTCAGCAAGGTTATCCAGTAGATTATCACAATGTACAAGCATATTTAGTTATAAATGAGATGTAATAGTAAAGGATTACTAACTAAGGTAATCTCTTATGTATATTTATCATATTAAAAATCCTTTGATTTTATTGTAGTAAAAGAAAAATGTCGATATAATAAAACAAAAAAATCAAAGGAGAAAGATAGATGAGAAAAGAAACAATAAATAAACAGGTAGGGGTAGATTCTATATCTGCCCGAAAAGGAATCACATTAGTATCATTAATCATAACCATTGTCATCCTACTAATTTTAGCAGGAATATCTATTAGTATGTTAATAGGAGACCATGGGATTATAAAAAGAGCACAGGAAGCAGGACGAAACTATGAAGAAGCAGCAAAATACGAAGAAGAACAATTAGCAAAACTATATCAAATGATAGAAAATCCAGATAAATATGATCCAGATGAAATTATAGGAGAAACCGAAAAAGTTATAAAAGACTTGCAAGAACAAATAGATAAGTTAGAACAGGAAAAAGAGGACAAAGAAAACGAAATCAAACAAAAAGACGAAACAATTGCAGATTTAAATCAAATCATAGAAGACTTAAGGAAACAGATTGAAGACTTAGAAAATGAGAAAAAAGAACTAATCGCAAACAATAATGCATTACAAGAAGAAATTGCTAGCAAAGCTGCACAGATTGATGACCTAAATAAGCAAATAGGAGAATTACAAAATACAATAAGCAATCTACAAGAAGAAATCGCAAATAAAAATAACCAAATCGAAGAATTAAATAGGCAAATTGCACAGCAACAAGAAACAATTCGAAATTTGCAAGAGCAAATCAATAACTTAAATAGTATTTTATCCCAAACCAATGCGACAGCAAATCAAATTCTAACAGGAAAGAAAGCATATAGTGGAGGAAAATTACTAACAGGAACTATGCCAAACAGAGGAGCAGTAACACAAACACTAAATGCAGGAGGGAGTTATACGATACCAGAAGGATACCACAATGGAAGTGGAAAGGTAACGGCAAAAGACTTAGCGAGTCAAACGGTAGCAACAGCAACACAAAATGATATAGCACAAGGAAAAACAGCTTGGGTAAATGGAGTTATAGTAACAGGAACCTCCACTCCTGGAAAAGCTAAAGTTACAAAGTTTACTTCTCCTTGGGCTCAGGTAACCGAAGTGGATGTTAATATCTCATCTGTACCAGGTTATTCATCTATGGTTTTGTGGCAAGATATTTTTGTTTGTCCAAGATTTTTGTATAAGTATGGACGGATGGGTTAATACACAAATTACTTTTGGGTATAATGCAGCAACAGGAGTAGTTTCAATAAGACAAGCACCAAATTCGTCAGACGTTAAGGTTGAACTTATGGAAGTTGATGTGTATGTATTAACATATTAAGTAAATAGTAAAGGATATGTATGTTGTAACTAATTAATCAAAATGATGACAATCACATAATCCAATGAATGTGCCAAAACAGATAATTTTGTTTTGGTATATTTTATGTTTGGGTTAGAGTAATACATTTAAAATCGCTCTTTACTTTTTTTCCTAAAAATGATATAGTAGGATATGTAAAAATAGACTTTGGAGGGAATTTATGAGTAGACGGGAGACGATATGATACCGAATCCAAATTAAACTTAAAAAAAGTATTTGCGGTAATTATGGCAATTGCGGTTATGGTTATGTTTGTGATTGGTATTAAAACTTTACTTTCAACCGATACACAAGATAAAACAACAGCAAGCAATCGCTATTACCCTTGCTTTACAGGAGAAAAATGGGGAGTTATTAACGGAAAAGGTGAATTTGTAATTGAACCTACCTTTGAGGAAATGATTACGGTGCCAGATAGTAAAAACGATATTTTTATTTGTATGCAAGAAGTTAATTATGAAACAGGAAGCTATAAGGTAAAAGTATTAAATTCCAAAAACAAGGAAATATTAACGAATTACGACCTTGTAGAAGCCATTGAAAATACAGACGAAAATTATAATATGTGGTATGAAGAAGGCGTGTTAAAAGTAAAAAAAGGTGAGAATTACGGAATGGTAAGCTTACTTGGAAAAGAGCTTTTAAAACCAGAATACCAAAATATTACCGCATTACCAGGAACGAAAAATAGCTTTATTTTACAAAAAGAAGACAAGGTGGGACTATGTGATAAGAAAGGAAAAATAATTGTTCCTGTAGAATACACAGAAATTAAGTCAATTGAAAACGATTATCAAAAAGGCTATATTGTAAAAAATGTAGACGGAAATTATGGAGTAATTGACTTTAATTCTAAAGTAATACTAGAACCAAAATACGAAGACATTCAAGAGGTAAGCGGAAACAAAACCTATGTTGTAAAACAAGAAGGAAAATGGAAATTAATCAATGAAAAACAAGAAGTAGTATTAGAAGACAAATTTGAACAAGTCGCCAAAGTAGAAGAAGATAAGATAATCATAGTAAAAGATAATCAATACGGGGTACTAAGCATTTCTGGAGAAGAAATACTACCACCACAATACGAAAACTTAAAAATAGCATTTGGAGACTACTATATTGCTAAAAAAGATGGAAAGTACGGCGTAATTAGTAATACATCAGAGGAAAAAATACCATTTACCTATAAAAATATTTCTTACCAAACCGAAACCGACTTTTTTATAGCAGATAAAGAAAACGGAACCGAACAAGACTTATTTAACAACAGATTTGAAAAAAAATTAACCGGAATCGTTTCTAACTTGGAGCCAGAAAAAGGCTATTTCAGGCTATATCATAACCAAAACTACAATTACTATAATTTTAAATTTGAGCAAAAAGAAGCAAAAGAAGTATTAACCGCAAACGAAATCTTTTTACACAAAAAAGACGGAAAATATGGTTATGTAGGAAAAGACGGAAACGTAGTAGTAGATTATATTTACGAAGACGGAACCGAATTAAATAACTATGGTTATGCATCCGTCAAACAAAATGGAAAATGGGGAGCAATCGATAAAACAGGGAAGGTGGTAGCAGAGCCAACCTACGAATTACCAAATAATATGGTAATCGATTTTATTGGAAAGTGGCATTTAGCTGGCGACCTAAATTCTTACTACTACACAGACCACTAAAAAGTTAAGAACATGTAACCATAATGAACAATAAAAATTCAACCAATTATTCTAATTTACATTCTTTTAGAAGGAAAGGAAAGTAAAACATGGAACTAAAGACAAAATACCAATATACTTACTTTATTTATCCATACATTGTAAGAGAAAATAAATATCCCCAATATTTATTGAAATTACTAAACCATAAAAATTGCAAAGTAAAATTTTTTGAAAAAGAAAAAGACATGGATTTATACCACTATTTTCTACCAAGAATACAAGAATTCATGTTTCAAAACTTTGCCTACAACAAAGAAAAAATACGAAAATTTGAAGAATTCCATAACGATACTAAGGTGGCCCTTCTTTCGAAATATCCAGTTACCATGTTCGAATACGACCTAAAAAGTGACATGCAAGGAAAAGCAGGAGAGGAAGAAGGAATTTTCTTTCATATGCAAAAAATGCAATTAATCTGTTTTCATACAGGCATCTGCTTTTTGGTCATGAAAACCAATATTGAAGAAAGCAAAGACTTCCGAGATGTACTAGATTTTAACTACAAATTTCGTGACATTCATTCAGAATTAAAAGGACTAAAACAATACGAAAATATTCGTATGCAAACCACAACCTTTGGAGAAGTACAAAAATTAACCGACCTCATAAAAGAACTTACCGGAAAGGTAGAAGATGCCAAAGCCCTAGATATCGATACAAACCGTTTTCTTACCTATGCCTATACCTGTATGGAGCAAGAACATTGGAAAGACGATAAGCAATTTGAAGACATCGAATTTGAATTTTTTAAATATGCCAATATCTACCCAAGTTCCTATAAATCCAATTTTGACAAAAGGCATATGGAAATTCTATCAAAATGGAATTTTATACGAACTGGTTTTACAAAAGAAGGAATGGGCTTACTAACCTCTGGCATTGACCACCATAATTATACCAAATTACCATATTTATACGAAAACCAATATTTATATACCTACATCCTTGCACAATACCAAAAAATTTATCTAAAAAAATTAGAAAAAGAAGCCAAAAACAAACAAACCATGGAAAAAGCAAGACAACATTTTATAAGCTTCTCAAAAGATTTATGGATTGGCGAAGTAACCCATGATGATGTAGGAACAAATATCTACCAAAAAACAAGACAAGTAAATGAAGTACAAAAATTATACGATACTATAAAAGCAAAATTTGACCTAGCCTACAAAGAACGAAACCTAGAAAAAGAAAACAAAATCAACAAAATTGTTCTTGTTATCCTAGGCATATCCTTATTATTAAATGTAATCAACTTCATTGCTCTAATTCATTTAAAACAATAAAACCACGAAGCCCTACAAGAAAGTCCTTTTAACAAGGGGGCTGTCGGCAAAGCCGACTGGGGGTTCTAAAGGAGAATACCCATGCAAATAAAATGCGGAACCGATATCATTGAAATAGCAAGAATTAAGGAAACCATCGAAGACACCGATGGGGCCTTTTTAAAAAGAGTATATACCCAATCAGAAATTGCCTATTGTGAAGCTAAAAAAAAGATGAAATACCAGCACTATGCAGCAAGATTTGCAGCAAAAGAGGCTACCTTTAAAGCAATTTCTGAATTTTTTGCACCCTACGAAATCACATGGAAAGACATCGAAGTAACAAGCGACAAAAATGGAAGACCGAGCATACAGCTAATACGGAAAACAAATTCCAAACCTAGCAAACATCGACATAAGCCTATCCCATTGCAAAGAATATGCCATCGCCAATGTCGTAATTTTGTTAATATCCTAATTTTTAGTAAAATAGGAAATGGAGTAAAGTCATGAACCAACCACAAATTCCATATACCATTGTACAAAGCAACATTAAAAATTTATACATTCAAATTAAAGACGGAAATATTATGGTAAAAGCACCAAAACGATTTTCGAAAGAAGAAATTGAGAAAATCGTAGCTAAAAAGCAAAAATGGATTGAAAAAAATCTACAAAAAAGCCTTCAAAAGCAAGAAAACAAACCACAATATGAGCAAGATGAGTTTGTACAAATCGTAACCAAAAATGTAAAAGAATTAATAAAAATGACAGACTTAAGACCAAACAAAGTAAGAATAAGAGAAATAAAATATGCATGGGGTACATGCTCTAGTGGCAAAAATATAACGATTAATCAAAAACTAATATGCCATACGAAACAAGCAATTCGCTATGTTATTTTACATGAACTATGCCATTTAAAATACATGAACCACAGTAAGAAATTTTGGGAGTTGGTAGAAATGTACATGCCAAATTATAAAGAAGCAAGAAGGGAATTGAAAGAATGAAAGTGTATAGGTGTCTAGTATACGCTCGTTCTTTGAGGAAATCTCTTAAAATTAAAAAAGGTTCAACGAGGACAGGCTACTAGCCTTCCCTACGATTTTCTTGCAAATAGGTAGAAATACAGTCTATAAATTCTTTTCCATATCGTTCAAATTTAACACTACCTACACCAGAGATAGCCAATAAATCATCTTTCGTAGTAGGGTATAATGTAGCCATCTGGGTTAGGGTGGCATCACTAAAAATAACAAAAGGTGGTACATGGTTTGTGAAAGCTAGCTTTTTTCGTAAAGCACGCAAATGTTCAAACAAAGTAGAATCAAAAGGTAAATTGGAAAAAGAGGTTTCTTTTGTAGAGGCTTCTTTTTCAATTTTTCGTTTCATAGTAATGGTTTTGGTTCCAAACAAAACATCATTTGCTTTGGCATCTAATACTAAAACAGGGTATTGTTTTCCAATACAGATAATATACCCCTGTGCCATTAAAAAAGAAATTAATTCTTTTATACTATCTTTTGAATATTCTTTCAAAATACCATAAGTAGAAATGGTATCAAAGCCAAGATTTTGTATTTTTGATGATTTAGAGCCTTTTAATACATCGGTTACTAAATTAGTACCATAACGGCTTCCCATTCGCTTAATGCAAGACATAATCTTTTTAGCATCTACAGTGATATCGGTTTCTTCGATATCTAAATTACAATTACTGCAATTATAGCAAATTTGAAATTTGGGAATTTCTCCAAAATATTCTAAAATATATCTTCGTAAGCATTGGTCTGTATTACAATAATCAATCATATCATTTAATTTTTTGTATTCCATACTATGGTCTATTTCAGTAGTTCCCTGTGAAATAATAAATTGATTGGTAACAATATCCGACCTAGAAAAAAGTAAAATACATTCGGAAGCTAAGCCATCCCTTCCAGCACGACCAGCTTCTTGGTAATAACTTTCTAAATCTTTTGGCATGTTGAAATGAATGACAAAACGAACATTGGATTTATCAATTCCCATACCAAAAGCATTCGTAGCAATCATAATGTTTGTTTTATCATATACAAAATCATTTTGCGAAGTTCTTTTTTCGAAATCCTCCATACCAGCGTGATACTTAGATACACAAAAACCAAGCTTGGAGAGTTCTTCATAAAGAAAATCGACATTTTTTCTAGTAGAACAATAAATAATACCAGAATGACCAGAAAACTTTTTTAAATAGCTAGTTAAATCATGCATTTTATTTTTCGAGTGGACAACATGAAAGGATAAATTTTCACGGTCAAAACCGGTGGTAAGGGTAAATGGTTTTACAAGCTGTAAACAAGAAATAATATCGTTTGCTACAAATTTTGTAGCGGTTGCGGTAAAGCTCGCTACAATTGGGCGAACGTTTAATTTTGCAATCATGCTTGCAATTTCTGTATAACTTGGACGAAAGTCATGTCCCCATTGGGACACACAATGAGCCTCATCAATGGAAATAAGGGGAATTTGGATAGAAGATAGTAAACGTAAAAACAATTCAGAATTCAAACGTTCTGGTGCAATATAAATGATTTTGTACATTCCCAAGCTTGCGTTTTCAATAGTTTGCATATAATCATGGGAAGATAGGCTACTATTAATAAAAGTAGCCGAAATTCCAATTTCATTTAAATTATCTACTTGGTCTTTCATAAGCGAAATTAAAGGAGAAATGACAAGAGTTGTGCCTTCTAACATAAGAGCAGGGATTTGGTAACAAATGGATTTACCACTACCAGTGGGCATAATTCCAAGACAATCCGACCCCTGTAAAATAGCCTTAATTAATTCAGCCTGACCTGTTCGAAACGAGTCATAACCAAAAAATTTTTTTAATAACAATAATGCTTTTTCCATCATAACATTGATTAAAACACAAAAAACGACAAATGTAAAGAGAAATGTTTCGACAAAAACAGACAAAATCCTTGTGTAGTAGATAAAAATAGCAAAACAAATTTTTGAAAAAGGATTGACAAATAAAAAATAGATTGTTAAGATAAAGATATTGATTTCAAGAATATTCTAAAATTTCGGTTTTTTTCCTAAAAATCGAGTATTTCCAATCAAAATTTAGAAAAAAGAGGGAGAGTATATGTTATCCATTGTGAAAAGTATGTCTTTGCACGGATTAGAAGGCTATTTAATTGACGTGCAAGTTGATGTTTCGGCTGGTATGCCAAGTTGGAGTGTAGTAGGATTACCAGATGCTAGTGTAAAAGAGTCGGCAGAAAGAGTAAGAACCGCCATTAAAAATTCGGGTTATGAATTTCAAAGTAGAAAAATTGTGGTTAATCTTGCACCAGCTGATACCAAAAAAGAAGGATCCTTTTTCGATTTACCCATTGCGATTGGCATTTTATTAAATTTTGAAGACATCAAAAAACAAAAGTTAGAAGATACCGTATTTATTGGAGAACTTTCTTTAGACGGAAAATTAAATCATATTAAAGGAGTACTGCCTATGTGTATAGAGGCAAGAAACTTAAAAATGAAGAGGATTATCCTACCAGAAGAAAATGCAAAAGAGGCTTCTATCATAGAAGGAATAGAGGTAATTGGAGTAAAGAACCTAAAACAAGTAGTGGACTTTTTAAACAAAAAAGAAAATATTGCACCCAAAACCGCAAATTTAGAAGAATTTTTTCATTCACACAAACAATATCCCTTTAATTTTTCGGAAGTAAAGGGGCAAGAAAATATAAAAAGAGCAATAGAAGTAGCCGCCGCTCGGCTCACATAACCTACTTCTTATGGGAACTCCAGGCTCAGGTAAGACCATGATGGTAAGAAGGATTCCATCGATTTTACCAGATTTAACGTTTGAAGAGGCACTGGAAGTGACCAAAATTCATAGTATTGCAGGAACCTTGAAAAAAGGCACCCCACTTTTAACCACAAGACCATACCGTGCACCACATCATACGGTCTCCTCAAATTCGTTAGTAGGAGGGGGAAGAATTCCAAAGCCTCGGGGAAATTAGTCTGGCTCATTTTGGAGTATTGTTTTTAGACGAACTTCCAGAATTTAATAAAAGCACGTTAGAAGTATTAAGAGGGCCACTAGAAGATAGGATCGTAACTATTAGCCGAGTAAATGCAAGTTTAACCTATCCATGCAATTTCATGTTTGTAGCCTCCATGAACCCTTGTCCTTGTGGGTTTTATGGCTCAAACGAAAAAGAGTGTACGTGTACTCCACAAGCAATCTCGAGGTATATGGGAAAAATTAGTGGACCACTCTTAGACCGAATTGATATTCAAATTGAAGTAACACCCGTTAAATATCAAAAACTAGAAGGAGACGAAATGAGCGAAACCTCGGAAGAAATCAAAAAAAGAGTGGATAAGGCAAGAAAAATACAACAAAACCGATACAAAGAGCATGGCATTTTTTCCAATTCTGAATTGACTCCAAGCTTAATCGAGCAATACTGTAAATTAGATAACAAGTGCAAATTGCTTTTGCAAAATGCCTTTGAAAAATTAGGACTTAGTGCAAGAGCACATGCAAGAATTCTAAAAGTAGCAAGAACAATAGCTGATTTAGATAATAAAGAAAGCATTGAAACAAAGCATTTAGCAGAAGCCATTGGTTACCGAAGTTTAGATAGAAAGTATTGGAAAAACTAAGAACCCTTTAGGAGCCTATGGCGACAGCCCCCTTAAGAAAAGGGGTCTTGCTAGAGTGGAGCTCTGTAAGTACATATAATAGAAGGATAATAAAGGAGAAAGACGAAAATGGAAATGATAGAAATTAAGTCAGAGGATATTAGGTACCCAAAAAGAATGCTGAAAATAAAAAATTACCCAAAGAGACTGTATGTAATGGGAAATACTACCTTACTAAATAGCCCTCACATTTTAGCGGTGGTAGGTTCTAGGAATTGTTCCGAGTATGGTAGAAAAGTAGCAAACTCTTTTGCCAAAGAATTAGCCAAAAAAGAAATTACCATTATTAGTGGACTAGCCATAGGAATTGATGCTGCTTCGCACATAGGTTCTATGGCAGAAAAACGGGAGAACCATTGCTGTATTAGGCTGTGGATTAAACCATATGTATCCAAAAGAAAATGAATGGCTATTTCATGAAATTTTATCAAACGATGGTTGTATTATTAGTGAATATGCGCCACATATACCGCCAGATACAAAGAAGTTTCCCAAACGAAACCGTATCATTAGTGGAATTGCACAGGCTGTTTTGGTTGTAGAGGCAGAATACAGAAGTGGTAGTTCCATTACCGCAAATTATGCAAAAGAACAAGGAAAAAAAGTATATGCCATTCCAAGTAATATTGATGTAAGTACTGGTATTGGTACCAATCACTTAATTCGTAATGGAGCAAGTCTCGTTACAAAACCTTCTCAAATTCAAAAAGAATTATTTCAGTTGCCCCCCCAAGATTTAAAAAAGGAAAGTTTTAATCAAGAAGAAATTTTAGTAGATAATAAAATTTTTACAAAGGAAAATTCAAATAAGGATAAAAGAAAAGAAATTTTGGCAAATAACAAAATTTTCATAAAGGAAAATGGTAATCAAAATAAGTTAAGTTTCTCTGAACAAATTCCCAAAGAATACAAAGAAATTTATACACTGCTAGAAAATGGACCAATGCACATTAACGAAATAGTAAAAAAACAAAAAAACTCCATTTCAGAATTAAATGGAATTATGACTATGATGGAAATTGAAGGATATATAAAAAGGTTAGACTCAAACACATACCAAAGAAAGGAGTAAGGCTATGTATATAAGGCATGAAGTTCGGAAAATTAGGAGAAGATTTAGCATGTAAGTATTTAGAACAAAATGGTTATAAAATTCTAGAAAGAAATTTTGAAGCAAGACAAGGAGAAATTGATATTATTGCTCTTGATAAAAAAGAGCTTGTTTTTATTGAAGTAAAAACAAGAACCAACATACATTACGGAAAACCAGCAGAAGCAGTAAACTATAACAAACAAAAACATCTTATAAAAACAGTAGAATACTATCTATATTCCAGAAAATTAGAAAATGAATTTGTCCGAATCGATGTAATTGAAATTTATCTATATCACAAAAAGTACAAGGTAAACCATATTAAGCAGATTATATAAAGAAGAGAGGAGTAAGAATTGACAATATTGCAGTTAACAACACAACAAGAATATAAAGAATATTATATAGAAGAGTATTGTAATAAGAAGATATATACCTTTTCAGGAATATTAGTAAAATTTTATAAAAATCAATATGAACATGCATTTTTCGAAAGCGCTAATCATCAAAAAAGAGATAAATCTATATTTTCAATAGAAAGAGCTAAAAGAATGAACTGGATAAAACAGGTATTAGAAGATAAGAATTCGGAAATTTATATAGGATGGGACAGAGATAAAAAGAAATACAATCCTACAAGGAGAGTCAGTATTATATCTCCAGAAAATTATGTTGTTGTTATTAATATGATTACCCTAAATAAAGCAAAATTTATTACAGCATATCCGGCAAGTTATACAACAGCAAAAAAGATTAGGCAAGCACCAAAATGGCAAAATAAATGACCACTGATTAACTGGTTCAGCGGTCAAAACCTCTATACATCTTCTTTCAAAAGAAGACTATCTTACCATTATATTACTGCATTTGTAAGAAAAAGTCAATAGAATATAATGATATTTATAAAATATGTAGAAAAAATGAAATTATTCAAAGATATCATGAAATAAAAAAGAAAACACAAGTTAACAAATAAGGCTAGTTTTTATTGTATTTTTATGATATAGTAGGATAAATAAAAATAAATGACCTAAGTTATCGCCTTTGGCGATTACAAATAATGGCTATAAAGTTAGAATAAAAAGGAGCAAGAAATGAAGATTTTATTTGCAACAAAAAATCCAGCAAAGATCGATTTTTATGCGACAGAATTAGCCAAAAAAGGATACGAAGTATTAACATTAAATGACCTTCCAGAAGAAATTGAAATCATCGAAAATGGAAAGGATTGTATCGAAAATGCAATGATTAAAGCAAAAACATGTTATGATAAAACAAAAATTACCACCATTGGGATTGATGATAATTTATTTATTGAGGGATTAAGCGAAGAGCAACAACCAAAAAATCATGTAAGAAGAGTAAATGGAAAATACCTATCCGATGATGAAATGATAGAACATTATACTAAAGTAGCGAACGACTTAGGTGGAAAGGCAAATGCATACTGGTTACATGGAATTGCTATTTGTAAAAACGGAGACACCAAAACATTTGAAAAAAGAAGTGATATGATGATAACCAATACCATAAGTAAAGTAAGGCATGAGGGGTATCCATTAGACTCCATATGTATGAATCTAAAAACAGGAAAATACCAATCAGAATTAACCAAAGAAGAAATTGAACAAGGAAAACAAACCAAAAACAAAGCAATTTTTGATTTTTTCATTCGGAAATTTAGAGGAGTGAGTGATATGCAACATACCTATTTAGAAGAGGTAAACCAAACCGTAAGAGACTATTTTGAGATTTTAAGTGAAGAATTTCCAGAATTCTTATATGATTATATTGAAACACCAGAAATGAGAAGGCTTAGAGGAACAAGTATAGTATGTGGCACTGATTGGAGTAATCTATTTCAGAACAAATTTTTTCACTCGAATTTAGAACATAGTGTAGGAGTTGCTTTAATTGTGTGGCACTTTACAAAGAGCAAAAAGCAAACCTTAGCAGGACTATTTCATGATATTGCAACACTAAGTTTCAAGCATTGTATCGACTTTATGAATGGAGATGCCAAAACACAAGAATCCACGGAAGAAGAAACAGAAGAGATTATTCGAAATTCAAAAGAAATTATGGACCTTTTAAAACGAGATGGAATTACCGTAGAAGAGGTAAAAGATTATCATATCTACCCAATTGCCGATAATGATACACCAAAGCTTTCTTCGGATCGATTAGAATATACGTTCATGAATGGCATTATGTTTAAAGAAGTATGGGACTTAGCCAAAATTAAACAAATTTATGAGGATATTGAAATTTTAACAAATGAAGAAGGAATGAGTGAATTAGGATTTAAAACCAAAGAAATAGCAGAAGAATTTATTGAAAAAGCAAGCAAACTATGGCCTTTGTGGATTAGCAAAGAAGATAAAATAACTATGCAATTTTTTGCAGATGTGCTAAAAGAATTATGCCAAAAACAGATAATAACAAAGCAAGATTTATATACTTATTCGGAACAAGCAATCATTGAAAACATAAAACATTGTGGAGATAAAAGAATACAAGAGGCATTTCAAAAATTCCAAAACGCCACCAAAGTATATGAAAGTGATGAAAAAATAGAAGAAAACTATTGCATTAGCATTGACGCCAAAAAAAGATACATTATTCCACTAGTCAAAAATGAAGAGGAAATCGCAAGAATTAATAAAATATCATCTCAAGCCAAAAAGCAAATTGAAGACTTTTTAAAATGGAATACCAAAAAATATATTTATTTTGATTTTAATTTTTAGGAGGATGTATGAGTGGAGTGTATGAAGATACGAGATTTTTAATGAAAAAATATGGAATTACGGCTAATAAAAAATTGGGGCAGAATTTTTTAATTGATGATAAGGTAATTGATACGATTGTAGAGGCGTCTGAGATTACAAAAGAGGATTTTGTCATTGAGATTGGTCCGGGGCTTGGGACATTAACACAAAAGTTACTCGAAAAAGCAGGAAAAGTAGTTGCTATTGAGCTAGATGATAGAATGATACGTATTTTGAAAGAAAGATTTTTTTTAGAAAAGCATTTTGAAATTCTGAATGACGATGTATTAAAAGTGGATTTAAAAGAGTTAATTGCAAAAAAGAAAGTGGAAACAGGATTAAAAAATGTGAAGATTGTAGCCAATCTTCCATATTACATTACCACCCCAATTATTATGAAATTATTAGAAGAAAAGCTAGAAATTAAAAGCATTACAGTTATGGTGCAAAAAGAAGTAGCTGACCGATTAACCGAAACTCCGGGGGGGAGAAAATCGGGTGCAATTACGTATACTGTACAGTATTATGCGCTAGCAGAAGAAATACGAACAGTACCAAATGATTCTTTTATTCCAGCACCAGAGGTAGCCTCTGAAGTCATCAAACTAACTTTAAGAAAAGAGCCAGTCATTAAAGTAAGTGATGAAAAGAAATTTTTCCATTTCATTAAAATCGCCTTTATGCAAAGAAGAAAAACACTGGTAAATGCAGTTTCCAATGCAGGAGTGAATATTTCAAAAGAGAAAGTAGAAAAAGTATTACAAGAATTAGGGATTGATACGAAAATTAGAGCAGAAGCATTAACAATAGAACAATTTGCTAGTATTGTAGAAAAAACGTAATAAGAAGCTTCCAAAAAGAGAAATTGAGAAAACATATTGCTTTCTCAATTTTGGACTTGCTCTCATGCGTTCACTGCAACATAATTTGCTACAACATTATGAGGCTTTGCTCCTTTCTCAAAAAAACATTTCACGACAGATTTCTGATACTCTTTGGCGATTCCAATAAAGCATATTTTGCCATCTAAAATGTATACCTGACCGATTTTGATGGGATGGAATATACCAAGATTTACTAAGGCTACCATTTTTTCGGATGTTATGGTTTCGGCACTTTCTTCATTTTTACGTAAAAGTGTTTCCATTTCTGGTATGAGATATACAGAAAATTCGAGTTCTCCGTGTACAGTAACATCCTGTATAAGCACGATGGGTGCTCCCCAAAAGCCAAGAGTGTCGTGTGTTGATGATGTAAGTGAGTTCATATTTTCGTCCTTTCTAAAACTATACTTTATGGTTTTAATCTACTATTATTATAATACAAAATTGAAGCAAAGTCAAATTTATGACACTAAGTTATGTAAAATAAAACTAAAATGATTTTAAGAAAAAAATTTTAAGTTATTTATCAATTTTTCTCCCCAATTCATTGACTTTTTTCAAAAAAAAAGATAAGATATAACTATTAAAATGATAGAGAATAAATTACGAAACCAAACGTAGTTTTTAGGAGGTATTTATGGGAGAAGTTATCGTTATCACATCTGGAAAAGGTGGAGTAGGTAAAACAACCACAACAGCAAATTTAGGAGCTGCTCTTGCGATGCAAGGTAAAAAAGTAGCGTTAGTGGATACCGATATAGGACTTAGAAACTTAGATGTTGTTATGGGGCTAGAAAACAGAATTGTATATGATATTGTTGATGTTGTAGAAGAAAAATGTAAATTAAGACAAGCCTTAATAAAGGACAAGCGTTATACAGAACTTTTCTTACTTCCAGCAGCACAAACAAGAGATAAAACAGCCGTTAATGAAGAACAAATGAAACAATTAACGGATAAATTAAAAGAAGAATTTGACTATATTTTAATTGACTGTCCAGCAGGAATTGAACAAGGATTTAAAAATGCAATTGCAGGAGCAAACCGTGCCATTGTAGTAACAACAGCAGAAATTTCAGCCATTCGTGATGCAGACCGAATTATTGGACTATTAGAATCCTCAGAAATTAAAAATCCGGAATTAGTGGTAAACCGTCTAAAACCAAACATGGTAAAAAGAGGAGAAATGATGGATGTAGATGACATTGTTGACTTATTATCCATCGAATTAGTTGGTGTTGTACCAGATGATGAATATGTTGTAACCCAAACAAACAAAGGAGAACCCGTTGTATCGAATCGTAAAGCTCCTTCTGGTAAGGCATATTTAGAAATTGCAAGAAGAGTTTTAGGAGAAACAATAGAAGTAACCATACCAGGAAGAGAGAAAGGATTTTTTGCAAAATTAAAAAGATTATTTAGAAAGAAATAGTAGGAAATGGGGGAATAAGAATGTTTGAAACAGTCATCAACTTTTTTAAGAAAATGAAGAAACAAGAAAAAGAGCAAGCAAAATCAAAAGATACAGCAAAAGAGAGATTACATTTAGTTCTTATGCAAGACCGTGCCAATGTGTCAGCGGATTTCCTAGATCTTATGAAACAAGAAATTATTGAGGTAATCAAAAAATATATTGATGTGGACGAAAATGAAATTGATGTTAGGCTTACGAATAAGGATAATGGAGATGGTACCAATGGGGCACCAGCGTTGTATGCTAACATTCCAATTGTTAGCATCAAAGAAGATGTAAAAAGTGGAATGGCAAGACAGCAAGAAAAAACAAAAAAAGAAGAAACAATCAATAAGGAAATTACGAAAATAGAGAATGAACTAGAACCAAAAGACCAATCTCCAAAAGAAAATAAGAACAATATTGAGACAGTTGAAAAATGGAATGAAGAAGTAGAAAAAAGAAATCAAGAAATGTTAAAAGAAGAAACCAGTTTTGAAAACAAGGAAAATGTAGAAAAAGAAACAAACACAGAAAGCAATTTTCAAAACAATGAAAATGTAGAAACACAAACAAATACAGAAAGTAATTTTCAGAACAATGAAAATGTAGAAACACAAACAAACACAGAAAGCAATTTTCAAAACAACGACAGTGTAGGAACAGAAACAAATACAGAAAGTAATTTTCAGAACAACGACAGTGTAGGAACAGAAACAAATACAGAAAGTAATTTTCAAAACAACGACAGTGTAGAAACACAAACAAATACAGAAAGTAATTTTCAGAACAACGACAGTGTAGGAACAGAAATAAATACAGAAAGTAATTTTCAAAACAATGAAAATGTAGAAACACAAACAAATACAGAAAGCAATTTTCAAAATGATGAGAACATAGAAACGGAAACAGATACAGAAAATGATTTTGAAAATAATGAGAGTTTAGAGGAACAAAGTATAGAAGAAGCAGACTTACTAGTAGAGGGAGCAAATGCTATATTTGAGAATGGAAAACCAACTCAAAATAGTAATGAAAGTGACAGAAACTTTAACAAGAAAAAAAATAAATTTAATAAGAAAAAAAGACGCAACCGAAATCAAAGAAGATAAATCAAACAAAAGCAAATTAAGAGGGTGAAGCATGAAAGCGCGAATTTTAAAAAACATAGAGTGGGGAATACTAATTTGTTGTATAGCACTATTTATAATAGGTTGCATTTCTTTATATTCTGCAACACAAGAAGCAAACTACGTAGAATTAAAACGACAAATCCTATGGCTAATCGTAAGCCTTCCAATTATGATTGCCGTTATATGTATTGATTATAGCACCATTGCAAAAATTGCACCAATATTTTACGGAATTTTCATTATTCTACTAATTGCGGTATTATTTACAAAACCAATTAATGGAGCATCTAGTTGGTTTACCATTCGAGAAGGGGTTCAAATACAACCAAGTGAATTTGCAAAAATATTTGTAATAATGACCTTTGCTTATTTAATGGTAATTTTTCAAAAAAAGGACAAAAACGCAATTAACAAACCATGGAAATTACTAGCGGTACTAGCAGTTGTTATCGTTCCAGTATTACTAATTATTAAACAACCAGATTATGGAACTGCTATTGCTTTTATGATAGCAACCATCCTTATGCTATTTGTCGCAGGAATTGATAAAAGATATATTATAGGAGCTATTTTAATTGTAGCCATTGCACTACCACTTGTATATTTCTTCGTATTACCAGACCATGCCAAAACAAGAATTGACGTCTTCTTAAATCCGAATTTAGATGCAAGAGGAGCAGGATACAATGTCATTCAATCAAAACTTGCCATTGGCTCAGGCGGACTTCTTGGAATGGGACTATTAAAAGGAAACCAAACGCAATTGGGATTTTTATATCCCAAGACAACAGACTTTATTTTTTCTGTAATTGGAGAAGAAATGGGATTTTTAGTAGCAGGAGCAGTTATTGTACTATACGTCATACTAATTACCAAAGCAATTTATGTTGCAAAAACTGCAAAAGACGATTTGGGGTCCTATATTGCAATGGGAATTGTTGGAATTTTCTTATTCCACATGATTGAAAATATTGGTATGACAATGGGATTGCTTCCCATTACCGGAGTACCACTTCCCTTTGTAAGTTATGGTGGAAGCTCCCTTGTTACAAACTTTATTTGTATTGGGCTATTACTAAATATTAGTGGAAGAAGACAAAAAACCATATTTATGGATGAAAGATTATAAAGGAAAAAAGCGATGTATATAAAACCATTATCAATTGGAAACATTACCATTAAAAACAATATTTTATTAGCACCCATGGCAGGTATTACAGACCTGCCATTTCGTATCATTGGTAAAGAAAATGGAGCAGGGCTTACCTTTACCGAAATGGCAAGTGCAAAAGCCATTTTTTATAAAGATGAAAAAACAAAAAAGCTATTAATGACACAAGGGGAACAAGGCCCCATACGGAGTACAGATTTTTGGAAGTGAAGTAGAAAGCTTGTCTTATGCGACAAGGAAAATAAGCAAAGATTTTGATATAGTCGATATTAATATGGGGTGCCCAGCACCAAAGGTAGTAAAAAATGGAGATGGTAGTAAATTACTACAAAATTTAGATTTGGTAGGGCAAATTGTAGAAGAAGTAGTAAAAGCATCTAGCGTTCCAGTAAGCGTAAAAATACGAAAAGGCTGGAGCAAAACAAGCGATGTATCGGTACAAGTGGCAAAAATCATTGAACAAGCAGGTGCAAAACTAATTACCATTCATGGAAGAACAAGAGACGAATTTTTTAGTGGAGAAGTAGATTTAGAGGCAATTCGAAAAGTAAAAGAAGCAGTATCCATTCCAGTCATTGGAAATGGCAATATTATAGACGAAGAAAGTGCAAAAAGAATGTTTGAACAAACAGAAGTAGACGGCATTATGATTGGAAGAGCATCCATTGGCAACCCATGGATTTTTAAAAGAATTTTGCACTATTTACAAACAGGAGAAAAATTAAGAGAAATCACAAACAAGGAAAAATTAGAAACCATCCTTAAACATATTGAACTAGAAGTACAAATAAAAGGAGAAAGAGTAGGAATTCCAGAACTTCGAAAACACTTGGCGTGTTATGTAAAAAGCTTACCAAATGCAAGTAAAATAAGACAAAACATCAATCAAATAAATACAAAAAATGAATTGGTACAGGCATTAAAAGAATGTTTTTAAATTCATAGAATATATATAAAAAAGAATAGCAAGCATGCTATTCTTTTTTGTTAGCCGATATTAAAAAAATCTACGAAGGCATACAAGAAAGCCCCTTTAACAAGGGGGCTGGCACGCGGGAGCGTGACTGGGGGTTCTTAAAAAATGTATGGTCTCGTTTAAAAGTTGTAAGGAGGAAAATAATGATGAAACGAAAAAAATGGCTTGTGTTTAGTGTTTTTGTTTTCATGTTAATTGGGATATTCGGGTTTTTTCTAAAAAATAATTATAAAACAGCTAAATTTGGAAATACTAATAGTAAATCAAGCGAAAGCATAAAAGAATATATTTTAAACTTAGAGTCCTATGAAGCCCAGATGGAAGTAGAAGTTCACAGTAACAAAAATCAAAACCAATACAAAATAAAACAAACTTATAAATCCCCTAACATATCGTACCAAGAAATCTTAGAGCCAGATACCATAAAAGGATTAACCACCAAATATGATGGAAAAACCCTAAGCATTGAAAATACAAAATTACACCTAAGTAAGATTTATGAAAATTATCCATACGCTACCCAAAACAACTTATGGTTATCTGGATTTATTGAAGACTATAAAAACAATGAAAAAGCTACTCTAAAAGAAGAAGAAAATCAAGTAATTTTAGAAACCAAAGTAGAAAATCCATCAAGTAAAGAATGCTTTGTAAAAACCTTATATATTGATAAAAAAACAGCAAAACCGACCAAACTTACCATAGAAGACAAGAACCAAAAAAAGCAAATTTACATATTATATAATGAGATAAAAATAAAAAGTAGTCGGTAAAGAAGACACATTAGCATTCAAACTAAAATTATTACAAGATAATATATAATCTTTATAGGCTACTACTATTTTGCTCTTCGTTTCAGTTTAAAATATATCAAAGAAAAGTAAGAAAAAACAGTAATAACAGGAGTGAAGAAAATGGTAGTCAAAAGAGGAGATATGTTTTATGCAGACTTAAGCCCTGTAATAGGTTCTGAACAAGGAGGAATACGTCCAGTTGTCATTATTCAAAATGACATGGGAAATAAATATAGTCCAACTGTGATTGCAGCAGCAATCACTTCACAAACTGGAAAAAACAAATTACCAACACATATTGCACTAGACTCGCGGAAAAAGTGGACTAAAAGCAAATTCGGTTGTACTTGCCGAACAAATAAGAACCATAGATAAAAGTCGCTTAAAAGAAAAAATTGGGCATATAGAAGATAATCAAATAATGGACCAAATTAACAATGCATTAGGCGTTAGTTTTGGTTTAGGAGAATAAAAAAGAGATAAAAAGTAACAGAGGTAAAAAGCATCTTTTACCTCTGTCACTTTTTTATTATTAGGAATATTACGATTTTTTTAAACTTTTTTTTAAAAAGTATTGCAAATTCCCAAAAGTTATATTAAAATTTAAGGGAAGTGGTGAGAAGTGGTGCAAAGTGGTTTAAAAAGGGAGCGAGGTGAGCCTAAGTGTTTATTGGTGAATATGAGCATAATGTAGATGCCAAAGGTAGAATTATTATGCCTGCCAAATTACGTGAAGACATCGGGGATAAGTTCATTATTACAAAAGGACTTGACGGATGTTTATTTGCGTATTCACTAGTAGAATGGGCGAACTTTGAAGAAAAATTAAAAGCACTACCACTTGCACAAAAAAATGCAAGAAACTTTGTTAGATTTTTCTTATCTGGGGCAGTAGAATGTGAAATTGATAAACAGGGAAGATTTTTAATTCCTGCAAATTTAAGAGAACATGCGGGACTAGATAAGGAAATTGTTATTATTGGTGTAGGGACAAGGCTTGAAATTTGGAACCGTGAAGTTTGGAAAAACTACAGTAGTGACGACAATATATCTGCAGATGAGATTGCGGAAAATATGACAATGCTTGGTATATAACTTTTTAAAAGTTTATATAAATTACTTAAGATAGGGGTTTATTACATAATTTTCCCCATGAAATACAAAAGAAAAAATTTTGCCTAATATAATTACATAAAGAAAAAAGTAAAACCAAAGAAAAAATCCATATAGGAAAATGGTACGAAAGAAAAATATGTATAAAAGAAATCAATACCAAAGACAATTTTTCTATAAGGATTAAATTGAATACCAAAGATAAAATTTAAAAAAGAAATTATACCAAAGATAATTTTTAGAAAAAAATACCAAAGAAGAAATGGTACCAAAGATAATTTTACAAAAGCATAATACCAAAGAAAATAATATGTGGGATAATTTCTACACAAGAGGGGTACGAAAGAAAAGATTTTACGAAAGAGAACATTTATTGGTTATGCAAAAGAAAAATATATATGATACAAAAGAAAATAAAAGAGGAACCATACGAAAGAAAATTTTTTAAGATTGTACAAAAGAAACATAGAAACAAAAGACGAAATCATTTGCAACAGTTGGTATTTTTTATAGTACCAACTGTTTAGCAAATATAGAAAAACCAAGGGAAAAGGAGTATGAATATTGGAATTTAACCACAAATCGGTTTTGCTAGAAGAATGTATACAGGGGCTTTCCATCAAACCAGAGGGGATTTATGTAGATGGTACGATGGGAGGAGCAGGACATAGTAAAAAAATACTAGAAAGATTATCGAAAAATGGTAGACTAATTGGAATTGACCGTGATATGGATGCATTAGAAACAGCAAAAAAAAGATTGCAAGAATATCAAAATGTTATGTATATCCATGGAAATCATGATGATATTAGAAAAATTATAGAAGACTTAAAAATAGACAAGGTAGATGGAATTTTGTTAGACCTTGGGGTATCCTCTTATCAAATTGATGAAAAACAAAGAGGATTTAGCTATATGAGTGATAGTCCATTAGATATGCGCATGGATCAAACCGCTGAGTTAACAGCGAGTAAAGTAATCAACCAGTATTCAGAACAGGCACTTGCAGGTATTATATATGAATATGGGGAAGAACGTTTTTCTAGACAAATTGCAAAAGAGATTTGTAACAGGAGAAAGAAAAAGCAGATTACTACTACAAAAGAGTTAGTAGAGATTATAAAAGAAACCATTCCTTTTTATGATAAAAATGCAGGACATCCTGCAAAAAGAACCTTTCAAGCAATTCGAATTGAAGTGAATAATGAAATAAAACCACTAGAAAATACGATAAGACAGGCAATTCAGTGCCTAAAACCAGAAGGAAGATTGTGTGTGATTACTTTTCATTCATTAGAAGATAGGGCAGTAAAGAAGATATATACCGAGGCAACTCGGAAAATGCAGTTGTCCAAAGGATTTTCCAACATGTGTATGTGGCGCAAAAACATTAGGAAAAATTATTACAAAAAAACCAATTGAACCAACGGATAAGGAAAAACAAGAAAATACAAGGTCTGGGAGTGCAAAACTAAGAATATTTGAAAGAACCAATTAGAGAAAAGACAAAAAATGAAGAAAACAACAAGCAAAGAGGTAAAGAAAAGAAACAGAGAAAAGAAGCAGAGAAAAGAAACAAAGAAGAATAATAAAGAAAAGATAATAAATAAGAGAAAACAAAAGAACGGAGGTGATAACAATGGCATATAATCGTTACCAATATGGAACAAGCCCAAGAAAACTACAACCAGAATATGAACCACAAGTAAAAAGATACCCTAAGAAAAGTACAGCTAGAAAACGAAAAGTAGAAACAAAGAAACGTGTAAAAACAAGGCAAAAAGAAAAACGAAAAGTAAAACCAGAAGCAAAAATGATGCTATATGTAGCAATTGGTTTTATGATATTACTTGCTATTAGTTATCGAAATTCCGTGATTAATGAAAAATTTACTAAAATTAAGGAACTAAAATCAAATTTATCTACTCTTCAAAAAGAAAACGAACAATTAGAAGCAAACATTGAAAGCAGTCTTAATCTAAAGACAATTGAGCAATCTGCCAGGGACACATTAGGAATGCAAAAATTAGACAATTCACAAAGTGTCTATATTAATTTACCAAAACAAGATTACATAGAGCCAGCAGTAGAAGAAATTAACAAAGAGGAAGAGGTAAGCATTTGGGAAAAAATTATCCATTTTATTACTGGAAAGTAAAAAGCCTTCTATATTAAGATAATAGAAGGCTTTTTTATTACGAAAGTAGCAAGATTTCTTAAGTACCTCACCCACAGACTTTGAATGTGTGGTGGGTCAGGTTCTTATGTCATATTTTTGTAATATAAGTAACCAAAACGTAATACAAAAATCGTTGACTTGGCGAAATTTTCCATGCTATAATAATTATGTTTATGAATAATCAAAAAGAAAGGAAAGTGATTTGGAAAATGAAGTAAACAAAATGGAAGTAATTGCAAGTTTAACGAACATAACACTTGGAAATACTATCGTTAAAAATAAAATACCATAATTTGATAGATTGGTAAACAACAAATAAAAATAAATGAAGATATTGAAAAACAATCTTTCATTTTTAGAGATAGGAGAGAGAAAAGATATGAAAAAAATAGTAAAAATTAGTTTAGTATTCATGATCATATTTGGTATGATCAGCAATGTATATGCAGCAAGTTGTACGATTACAGCAAAACCTTCAAAAGCAGAAGTTACTTCAAACGAAGAAGTTGTAGTCGATTTTGTATTATCCAATATTCAAGATGAAAAAGGAATGATTACGTTTACAGCAAAACTAGAACATGATAGTGGTTTAACCTTTAAAAAGATAGAAGGACAAAACGGCTGGAAACCATCTTTTAGTCAAAATACAAAATTGATAGCTGCAGAAAGAGATGGAGGATATACAAAAAGTGATGAAGTTGTATTTCGTGTTACTTTCCAAGCAAATGGAGCAGTCAATACCAATCCAAAAGTTACATTAACCGATATTGTTTTCTCAAATGGAAATGAAGACATTGATGTAAAAACTGCTTCAACGACCATAAAAATTGTAGAACCATCAAATCCAGGAGGAAATCCAGGGGGAAGTCAGGGTGGTAGCCAAGGTGGCAATCAAGGAGGTAGCCAAGGAGGAAACCAAGGTACTACGCAAACCCCTAACACACCACCAGTTATTATTGGAAATAATGATACTACCACTAAAACAAACACAGTAGGAGACCCATCTGTCAAAAATGAAAAATTACCTCAAACAGGAGAAATGGATATTCTTTTAGTAGGAGTAGGAGCAGCTCTTGCATTAGTAGTAGTAGGTCTCTTTATTAAAGTAAAATTAATGGACAACCAAATGAAACATTAAATTGAAAAAGAGACCAAAATAGAAGAGCGAATACCAATTCGCTCTTCTATTAAAGAGAAGACAGAATTATTAGAGATATATTTACATAACACTGAAAATATGTTATAATAGGAAGAGATTGTAAAAAAAGGAGGATTTTTTAATGGAAAAGAATATTAAAAATAAAGAAAGCAAAATAAAGTTTTCAGTGAAAAAAAGTATTTGCTTTATTTTATTGCTAATAGGATTTTTATTAATGATAAATGGTACAAACGTGGTTTTTGCACAAGAAGAAGATTTATGTCGATACTTATCAGAAGATTTATTAGTGCGAGGGAAATCTTCGGTAGGATGGGACCAGATCCGATTTGATGAAACATATTATGGAACTATTTCTTTAAGAGTAGAAGGGGCAAATTATACATTTGAAAAAGGAGTTTGGGCACATGCTACTTCAAATGTAGTGTTTGATTTAGGTGAGAATCATGAATACGAATATTTTACTGCATATGTTGGAATGAATACATCAACAAGTGGAGGAGACGGTGCGTTATTCAATATTTTTACCTCACAAGATGGAAAAAACTGGGTGACAGGTTTAGAAGCACCAATTGATAAACAACGTGGACAAGACTCTACGTTTGTAAGAGTAAATGTTAAGAATGCTAGATATTTAAAGTTACAGGCAGATGACAAAAATGGAAACGCAAGTGACCATTGTGTTTATGCAGATGCAAAATTGATTAAAAAAGGTTATAAAGAGCCAGGAGTAGATCTAGTTGCTCCTATAGAAGAATTAGATGAAAAAATTAAAGGATTTGTAGCATCTAATGCAGATGTATCAACAAATAAAGAATATAAGTTAACACTTTTAAAAAGAGAACTTACAAGTAGAGTAGGGACATATGCATTAAGAAGATTTTGGCTTGGAAGTGATATAAATAAAGAAACTTATGAATGGCTTACAGGTGATGTAAAAGTTTTAGAATACTTTATATTAGGTGGACAACCAGAAGGTGGATATTATAATACATTAACACAGCTTGCAAGGTTATATGAAACATATAAAGAAGATTTTAAAATGACAGAAACAACAAAATATGGTACAGTAATAGGCGATTTATATACAAGAATGGCAATAGCAATGTCATTAACGCACTCTCAAAACCTTGGATTATGGTTACAATCAGGTGGAGAAAATAGATCAGATGCAGTAAGACGTTATCAAATATATAAAGATATGCACAAAAATGGAAACTTTGTAGTTTTAAGAAATGAAGATGGAACCCCTAAATTAAATGAAGATGGAACCCCTAAATTAGATATTACACAATGGTTTGAAAACTATAGTATAGAAGAAATGCGTTATATTTTTAATAACCTTTCAGATGATGAAGAAACTTTATGGTTAAATGAATATACACAATCATTTGTAGATCAATATCCAAATCAATATGGAAGATATTTATCACCTCATCCTTATATGGATTACAGATGGGAAAATTTTAATCAACCTGAATTTTATGATCCAGATAAAAAAGATGAATGGGATGCCCATTTTAAAGGATTATTTTCTAAATATAATGTAACTTATAGATCAGGACTAAAGAAAATATGGATGTTGTTAAGAAATCCAATTGTTCAAACAGGAGCAGTATGTGGTGGTATCTCAAAAGTAGGCTCAAGTGTTCGTACATCACATGGAATACCTTGTGTAGTTATTGGACAACCAGGACATGCTGCTATGATTTATTATTGGCAAGATGCAAATGGTAAAGGATATTGGAATCTAGACAATGATGTATCTGGATGGACACTATCTGAAAAAGGGGAAAGATTATTACTTGGTTGGGGAAATGCTAATTCAAATTATGCTAGAGGTTCATATCAAGTAGTATATATGGTATTAGCACAAGAAGCGCTAAATGATTATGAAAATTTAGTAAAAGCTGAAGAACTAGTTATGCTTGCAAATGTCTATAAAGGAGATTTAACAAAACAAGAAGAAATATATAGAAAAGCATTAGAAATACAAAATATAAATGTTGATGCGTGGCTTGGATTAATTAATGTATATAATCAAAGCGAAACAAAAACACAAAATGAGTATTTTGCTTTAGCAGAAGAACTAGCAGAAGCTTTAAAATATTTCCCACTACCAATGCAACAATTAACAAATCTAATTAAACCGAAATTAACAACTATGGGAAATGAAGAACAAAATGTACAAAATTCATATAAATTTACACTTTTGCAAACAAGAATATTAACAGAAGGAACTGAAACACCCAATAATACTCAAGACCATTACTATGTATATCAGCCATCACTTACAAGACTAGAAGCAAACTATTTATTAGGAAAATTAGATAAAACAATTGCAACATTCTCATTTGATGG
>CAOJHH010000019.1 GCA_948436025.1 uncultured Clostridium sp.
TAAGAGAAAAAACAGGAGCAGGAATGATGGACTGCAAAAAAGTTTTAACAGAAACAGATGGAGATATGGAAAAAGCCATTGAATTATTAAGAGAAAGAGGAATTGCAAAAGCGGCTAAAAAATCAGACCGTATTGCAGCAGAAGGAATTGTTACAGCATATGTAACTGAAGATGCAAAAATAGGAAGTGTTGTAGAAATTAACTCAGAAACAGACTTTGTTGGTAAAAACGAAGAATTTAGAAGTTTTGCAAACGATATATCAGAACAAATTGCAAAAAAAGCACCAACAAGTGTAGACGATTTATTAGCGCAAAAATTCATAAAAGATGAAACAAAAACGGTAGAAGAAGTATTAACTGGAAAAATTGCAACCATTGGAGAAAAGCTAACCATTCGTCGTTTTGAACGATTTGAATCCACAGGATTAGTAGAAAAATACATCCATGGAGATGGAAAAATTGGTGTATTAGTAGAGTTAGAAAATGGTAGTTCAGAACTTGCAAAAGACCTTTGTATGCAAATTGCGGCAGCAAAACCAGAATACTTAGATAGAGCATCTGTTCCAGAAGAGCGTGTAGCAAAAGAAATGGAAATTTTAAAAGTACAAGCAATGAATGAAGGAAAACCAGCAGAAATTGCAGAAAAAATGGTACAAGGAAGAATTGGAAAATTCTATGGAGAAATCTGTTTAGCAGAACAAGATTTTGTAAAAGATCCAGATATGAAAATTTCTAAACTTTTAGAAGCAAAAGGAGCAAAAATTGTAAGATTTGCAAGATTTGAAAAAGGAGAAGGAATTGAGAAAAAAGAAGAAAACTTTGCAGAAGAAGTTATGAACCAATTGAAATAAAAAAATCTTTCAAAAAATATTGTAAATTTTCGGAAAAATTGATATACTAAGGTAGCAACCAAGGTATATCAATTTTTTATCCTAACGTATATAATGATTTGTAATCGCCAAAGGCGATAACACAATCATTTATTGTAGGAACTTTTATAAAAAAGAAGAAAAGGTTCCATACAATATGAAGATAGGAAGTTTTTAAAATTTAAAGGAGGAAGTAATTATGGAAAACGAAGAAAATGAAGTAAAAGAGGTTTCAGTAGAAACAGGGGATAGTAATGGAATAAAAATATCGGATGATGTTGTTGCGGTTATTTCTGGTGTAGCAGTGTCGGAAGTACCAGGAGTCGCAGGAATGGCAGGAGGATTTGCAGGAGGAATTAGCGAAGTTTTAAGTGGTAAAAAGAATTTATCCAAAGGAATTAAAGTAGAAGTTGGAGAAAAAGAAACCAAAATTGATGTCAATATTATTGTAGAATATGGTACAAGAATTCCAGATGTTGCTTTTGAAATTCAAAATCGAGTAAAAAAAGCAGTCGAAACCATGACAGGTCTAACTGTATTAGAAGTAAATGTACATGTACAAGGAGTTAGCACAGATAACAAACTAGTAGAAAACGAAGAACCAAAAGAAGAACAATAATGGTAAAGATGGTAGCATATGCTACGAAGACATACTAGAAGGCCCCTTTGCTTAAGGGGGCTGTTAGCGTTAGCTGACTGGAGGTTCTTAAAAAGAATTTAAGTAATAATGTACAACAAAACGTAAAAATTTAGGAGGAATTATATGAAAGTATTAGATAAAATAGCATTAGTTTTATTTTCGAGTATTATTTTAATTGTATCGGTATTACTATGTTTCATGATATTTGGCTGGATACATTTAGATGTTGTTACTATCTATATGAAAGACTTACTAAATGACCAAACCGCTTGCAACATTACTTTAGGAATTTTAGTTGTTCTTATTTTATTTGCAGTAAAAGGTATCTTTTTTTCGACCGATTCCAATAAGGACAAGGATAAAAATATGGATCATGGTATTTTAATTCAGAATGAAAACGGAAAATTACTTATCTCAAGAGATACCATTCAAAATATTGTAAGTGGTGTGGTAAAGGGATTCCAAAACACACAAGATGTTACCTCAAGAGTTGTTTTAACAAGTGATAACCACATTAATATTGATGTTACTCTATTCGTAACACAAGACGCTATTATTAAAGATTTATCAAGCAAATTGCAACAAAAGATTAAAGGAGTTATTAAACAATCGATTGATGTGGACGTGCAAGAGGTAAATATTAAAGTGAAAAACGTTGCTCCGAAAGAAATAGTAGAAGGGTAGGAAAGGAGAACAATATGGATGGATTTAAAAAGTTTGTAAGTGAATATGCAGGTGCGATTATTGGTGCCATTGTTGCATTAGTTATTTTACTAACACATCTTTATGAATTAATTGTAGGAATTATTTTAATTATTATAGGAATGTTTATTGGAAATTATGTACAAAGGAACAAATATGAAGTAAAGGAAAAACTAAAAGATTTAATCGATAGGATGTAGAAGCATTTTTGAAAATGGCAAAAAGAAAGGATAAGGGGATAACATAGTATGAACCGAGCAAATTCGAGGGAAGAGGCTTTTAAGTTATTGTATAGTATGGAAATACAGCAAGGAAATGAGGAAGAGCAAATAGAGTTGTATTTTGCCAATAATGAAATAGAGGATCCCAAAATACAAAAATATGTGAGGAATTCTTGGAATGGAGTAAAACAAAATCAAAAGGCGATTTGTGAGAAAATTTCGGAGCATTTGAAGGCAGAATGGGATATTGAGAGATTATCGAAGGTGAATCTTTCCATTTTGAAGCTTGCAATTTATGAGTTGTTGTATAAGAAGATACCATATAAAGTAGCGATTAATGAGGCGATTGAGCTTGCAAAAAAATACGGAGAGGATAATAGTGCTTCGTTTGTTAATGGCGTGTTGGCTAGTATTGTGAAAAGTGAGTTGCAAGCTTAGATTTGTGCTTTAAAAAGTCTACTGCTAAAGAAAGGGGAAACGTATGAACATTGAGCCAATTTCTGTTACGGATTTGAATAAGTATATTAAGGATAAAGTAGCAGGAGATGAATATTTGAATAATGTCTTGGTAAAGGGTGAGATTTCTAATTTTAAACACCATTATACAGGGCATCTATATTTTACGTTAAAAGATGACAATTCTTTAATTAAATGCATTATGTTTAAATCATTTACACAGAATTTGAAATTCGTTCCCAAAGACGGTATCAAAGTAATGGTTTTTGGAACTGTTAGTGTATTTGAACGAGATGGTGTGTATCAAATTTATTGTAAAGCCATGCAAGAAGAGGGCATGGGAAGCCTTTATAAAGCCTATGAAGAGCTAAAAGCAAAGTTAGAAAAAGAAGGGCTATTTTCAGACCAGTACAAAAAGAAAATTCCTTTTATGCCAAAAGTAGTAGGTGTGCTTACTTCACAAACAGGGTCAGTCATTCGAGATATTATTAATGTTAGTACAAGAAGAAATCCGAATGTTTATATTAGACTATTTCCAGTTCCTGTACAAGGAGAAGGGGCAGGAGAAAAGATTGCAAATGCCATACAATTTATGAATGAGAAGAAGTTAGCAGATGTATTAATTTTAGCAAGAGGAGGTGGCTCCTTAGAAGACTTATGGCCATTTAATGAAGAAGTAGTAGCAAGAGCTATTTTCCAGTCCAAGATTCCCATTATTTCAGCCGTAGGGCATGAAACCGATTTTTCAATTTCGGACTTTGTAGCAGACCTAAGAGCACCAACACCATCAGCGGCAGCAGAACTTGCAGTAGCCGATACAGGAGATTTGAAAATAAAGTTAGAAACGTATAAAACAAGGTATAAATTAGCATTAAAGAAAAAAGTGGAGCTTATGCGTTTACAGTATGAAAAATGTATGGCAAGAAGAGTATTGAAAGAGCCATTACAAGAGATTAATGAAAAACGCATTCGTTTGGATATCATGGTAAAAAATATGCAACATACAGTGGTAAGTAAATATAAAGATAGTAAAAGTGAAATGATAAAATTAGTAGCGAAGTTAGATACCCTAAGTCCACTAAAAACACTAACAAGAGGTTATAGCATTACACAAAAACAAGGCAAGATTATTAAATCGGCAGAAGAATTGAAAAAAGAAGATGAAATCGAATTACGTTTTGTAGATGGTAAGAAAAAGGCAAAAGTAATATAGGAGGGAATTATTTTGGAAGAAAAGAATACAATGAATTTTGAAGAAGCAATGAAAAGCTTAGAACAAATTGCAGGGGAATTAGAAAAAGGAAATTTAAACTTAGATGAATCAGTTGCTAAATTTGAGGAAGGAATGAAATTATCCAAAATCTGTAATGATATTTTAGAAGATGCCGAAAAGAGAATTTCTATTTTAATAAAAAATGGAGACGAAGTTTCGGAAGAGGAATTTAAAGTAGAAAACTAAACAAGAAAGATAAATATTAATTATCATATTTGAGATAGGTATCTTAAAAGTGGGTGCTTTTTAGAAAATAGAAGGGAAGGATTTGGAATATGAACATAACGGATTTTAAATACTTATATGTTCCATTTTTAATGTGGTTTGGCATTCAAACATTCAAAGTGATTTACGATTTGGTAACCACAAAGAAATTCAATTTCAAGCGTATTATGGGAGCAGGAGGAATGCCAAGTTCTCATTCAGCTGTTGTTACTTCACTTGCTACTTTAATTGGTAAACAGGAAGGAGTAACAACACCAATTTTTGCATTAGCTGTTATTTTTGCTTTTGTGGTTATGTATGATGCTTGTCGGAATAAGGCGTGCTGCTGGAAAACAAGCAAAATTACTAAATAAGTTAGTGCAAACACCGGGTTTAAGCGGAGTACAAGTAGGAGAAAGACTAATTGAAGTATTAGGGCATACACCAATACAAGTATTAGTAGGAGCTATCATAGGAATTATAGCAGGCTTAATACTATAAAAAGAAAGGAATGGTAGTAAAATGGGAGATATTGAAATAGCAAGAAGTGTTACCTTAAAGCCAATTGAAGAAGTGGCAAAAAAAGTAGGAATTCAAAAAGAAGATTTAGAGTGTTATGGAAAGTATAAAGCAAAGTTATCGGAAGAATTACGAGATAAAGTAAAGAACAAAGAAAATGGAAAATTAATTTTAGTAACGGCAATTAATCCTACTCCTTTAGGAGAGGGAAAAACCACCATTTCGATTGGACTTGCTGATGGTTTATCCTATATTGGGAAAAAAGCGATGCTTGCCTTAAGAGAACCATCCCTTGGGCCAGTATTTGGCGTAAAAGGTGGTGCAACAGGGGGAGGACATGCACAAGTAGCTCCAATGGAGGATATTAATTTACATTTTACTGGAGATATTCACGCGATTACCTCAGCAAATAACTTATTAGCTGCATTAATTGATAATCATATCTATTTTGGAAATGAATTAGGGTTTGATCGAATTGTATGGAGACGCTGTGTGGATTTAAACGATAGACAACTTCGTGAGATTGAATGTGGACTTTCTGGAGAAAAAGCAGTAGTTCCAAGAAAAGATGGATTTGATATTACGGTTGCTTCTGAGATTATGGCAATTTTATGCCTAAGTTCCGATTTAGAGGATTTGAAAAAGAGAATTGGAAATATTGTAATTGGATACAATAAAGAGGACAAGCCAATTTATGCAAGAGATTTAAAAGCGGAAGGTAGTTTAGCGGTTTTATTAAAAGATGCCATGAAACCAAATATGGTACAAACTTTAGAACATACCCCAGCACTAATTCATGGAGGACCATTTGCCAATATTGCCCATGGATGTAATAGTGTAATGGCAACCAAAATGGCATTAAAACTTTCGGATTATGTCGTAACTGAAGCTGGCTTTGGGGCCGATTTGGGTGCGGAAAAGTTTGTAGATATTAAATGCCGTAAGGCAGGTATCAAACCAGATGCAGTTGTTATTGTTGCTACTCTAAAAGCGTTAAAATACCATGGTGGAGTAGAAAAAGAAGACATCAAAAAAGAAAATTTAGAGGCACTAAATTTAGGAATTCACAATTTATTAAAACATGTGGACAACCTTCAGGGTAGTTTTGGGTTAAATGTGATTGTAGCAATTAATAAATATGTGGATGATAGCAAAGAAGAAATCGCTTTGTTACAACAAAAATTAGAGGAAACAGGAATTGAATTAAGTTTAGTAGAAGCATGGGAACATGGAGGAAAAGGAGCCCAAGATTTAGCAAGAAAAGTAGTGGAATTAACAAACAAAGAAACGACGGTACACTATGCTTATGAATTAGAAGATAGCATCAAAACCAAAATTGAAAAAATTGCAAAAAATATTTATGGTGCAGAGGGAGTAGAATATTCTAAAGAAGCAGAAGATGAGATTACTAAAATTGAAAATTTGGGATATAGCAATTTCCCAGTATGCATGGCCAAAACACAATATTCTTTTTCCGATGATCCTAAAAATTTAATTTGTGATAAGCCATTTACGATTCATGTAAAAGAAATCCGTTTAAAAACGGGAGCAGAGTTTATTGTGGTATTAACAGGAAAAATATTTACCATGCCAGGACTTCCAAAAGTCCCAGCAGCCGAGAGTATAGATATTGATGAGAAAGGAAATATTGTTGGGATTTTTTAAGTAAAATCTTGACAATATGAATATATTTCATTATAATGAATATAATAGAAAGACAACTTAAAGGAATTGCTTTATTGGGTTTTCTATACCCTAAAAATAGAAAAATCTTTGGAAACTCCAAGCCATATAAGTTGGAATCAAAAAATTGGGCAAAATACATATTTTAATATGTATTTTGCCTATCAAGTTTTATCATAAAATTTAAAGTCTTTTAAATTTCCGTAAAGTTTTAATTAAAATAGCAAAATTTTTCACCATTATATTCACCAAAGCCACAACATAGTAAATATAAAGAAAATCCTTCGTTTATAAGAATTAAAGAAGGAGAATTGGGAATGATTCGTTTTAGTACAATGATTCCAGTTCCAAGTCAATGTGTACAACTATTAGAATTAGATAGACAAGAAAAAAAGTATAAGATTTTATTAAAACAACAGATTATATACATAAATCAGAATGAGAAAAAAATATTGAAAAAAGCAAATAGCTTGTATAGAAGTGTTATGGGACATACAAATCCATTTTTGGAAAGCATTAGTTGTAATTTTGAAGTATTAGAAAATAGATGCAAACAATTTAAAAAATAGGGATTTTAGTATAAATTCATCCAATTTTGGAAAACATACTAGAAAAGTATGAATTTCAAGGTTGGGTGATTTTTTTTGAAGAAAATGATAAAGATGGTAGATAATCATAAAAAAGCCATTGTTTGTATTAGTTTGGCTTTTCTTATATTAGTGTTATATCACATGTTTAGTAATCATTTGGTATTTGCTTTATCAAAATATGGTTCTAGGGGAAGTGAAGTTACTCAAATTCAAACAAAACTAAAACGTTGGGGGTATTATAAAGGAAATGTCGATGGGATTTATGGAAGCCAGACGTTAGAGGCAGTTAAATATTTTCAAAGGAAAAATGGGCTTGCGGTGGATGGTATTGCAGGTAAGAATACCTTAGAAGCTATGGGGATTTTTTCGTCTTCCAGTGGTAGTAGTTCGTCTTCTTCTAGTTCAAATGATTTGAATTTGTTAGCAAGGCTTGTTTATGGTGAAGCGAGAGGAGAGCCGTATACGGGGCAAGTCGCTGTGGCTTCTGTGGTGTTAAATCGTGTTCGTAATTCAAATTTTCCAAATTCCATTGCTGGGGTAATTTACCAAAAGGGTGCATTTAATGTTGTGGATGATGGGCAGATTAATTTGTCGCCGAATAGTACAGCGAAGAAGGCGGCACAGGATGCGTTAAATGGGTGGGACCCATCGTATGGGTCGATTTACTATTTTAATCCGGCTACGGCTACGAATAAGTGGATTTGGTCGAGACCTCATGTGGTTACGATTGGGAAGCATCGCTTTTGCAAATAGCGGGGTTTTAGTGTAAGGCTGTGAATTTGATTTCTTTTTCTGGGTATTGTTCTGGTTTTAGTCCGACGGTATTTTTCATGTAGTCTAGTAGGAAGATGAAAAACACCGTGAAAATGCAACCTAGGATGACATAGACGTATGCAGTGGTAGTGAAACCTAGTAGGAAGGAGCAAAATAAGCGAAGGAGTGCACTAAGGATGCTGTATAGTAGGTTGGTTACTAGTGATATTTTGGTTCTCAGATTAGAGGTGGTAAAGTTGTTTAAGTAGCGTTTGATTAGGGTATAGAATGGGCCTTTTATGGCATATTGGATTGCCATCATTACTAGGATGATTTCTAGGGTTAAGGCGAAGTTTAGTCCAATCATGGTGGATAGACCTAAGATAATAAATGAGATAGTGGTACGTGTGGCAAATATGCTTAGGGTTCGGTTTCCATAGCGTTTATGGAATTTATCTTGTTTAGAAGAGGCAATTCCGGAGATGAGTTGAAGACCAGCATATACTAATCCGAAGTATTGCTCTGGTAAGCCAATATCGGTTAAAATACTGCTTCTTAAACTAGAATACATGGCTAAAAAGGCACAGAAAAATCCGTTAAAAATCACAAGACTTCGAAGGCGTTTGGAGTTTATGATAAATTTGGTGGTTTGTTTTAGGTCTTTTAAGATTTGTTTCGTAGAGGTGGCATGTGATTGGGTATCTGGGTTTGGGCTAGTGTCTACATCCTTAAAACGAAGGGATAATAATAAGGAAATAATGCAAATACCAAGAGATAAGAGCATTGGTAAATAGCCATTTACTACAAATAAAAATCCAGTTGAAATGGCGGAAATGGCGTCAAAGTAATAAAAGATAGAATTAGCTCTACTATCTATTTTGGCGAAAATTTCTCCTCGTTTATCTGTTTTTGGGATAGAATCGTAAAGTAAATTGGACTCGGTTAGTTCTTTTAAGGCATATCCAAAGCCAGAGAAAAACCAGGCTAGAATAATCATGTAGATATTAGTTGCAAGAATGAGAAGAAGTAAGTCTGCTACAATAAATAGATTACCTAAGATAAGGCTTCTTCTTTTTCCTAGTTTTTGAACAATGATATTACTTGGAATTTCAAGGATAAATTTAAATAGGGGGTAAAATGCGTCAACAAATAATACTTGTGCGGCGCTTAATCCTTTTACTCCTGTTAAAAATAAAAATTCAATGGCATAATAAAATAAGGTATCCCAAGCAAGTGCTTTGTATAAAGGGAATATCTTCATATTATCCGACATATTTGTCGTATTTTTGCTAGTTTCCATTCATTTTCTCCATTATTTTTTTCTTTATTATATAATACGTCAAAATCTTTGTAAATAAGTTTGGAATATAAATTGACAAAAATCATAGATATTGATAAGATAATAGTGAAATAATTGCTTAAGGAGAATGGTATGAAAGCATATCCCAAAATGTATTTAAAAAAGGTACAAGAGATTAAGTTTGAAATGGTAAAGCAAAATGGTATTTTAGGAATAATTTTAGATGTAGATAATACCTTAATTGATTATTATAGAAATATGCCTGAAGGTGTTGCACAGTGGTGCAAAAGTTTGAAACAAAAGGGAATTCAGTTTTGTATTGCATCAAATAGTAATCAGAAAGAAAAGGTGGAAATGGTCGCAAAAAGTTTGGAAATTCCATATATCTATTTTGCGAAAAAACCATTAAAATCAGGATTAAAAAAAGCTGCTAAGATAATGAATATCGAACCTACGAAGATAGCAGTCGTGGGAGACCAAATTTTTACGGATGTATTAGGTGCAAACCGAATGGGGATGTTTTCAATTCTAGTAGACCCCATTGAAGAAAAGGATATTTGGATTACGAAATTAAAAAGGCCAATTGAGGAATATATAAAAAAGCAATATCAAAAAAGGAAAAGTACGAAAGGGGAATAACAAAAGATGTATATAAAGGATGTACATATTTTATACTATGTAGGAGCCGCTATTTTGGCAAGTATTGTGGGTTGGCTCGTGAATGTAGCCAATGACCGCTTACCAGAAGAAAAGTCGATATTCTCAAAAGAAATATTAAAAAAGAAAAATAGAGGAAAACAAAACGGTTGGGTTATTTTGGCGATGATTATATCCTATGTTGCTTTGGTGTATTTTTATGGAGTTCACAAAAGCTTTTACGCTAATTTACCACTCATTAAATTTGGATTATTAATTCCTATGTTATTGTCTGCTTTTGTAATTGATTACAGGCTTCAAATTATACCAAACCGATTGAATTTAACCATGTTTGAAATAGGATTATTGATTACTTTTATTTATGGAATTAACAATATTAATATTGCAACCGATATGTTACTAGGAATGGTAACAGGAGCAGGCATTTTTTTACTAATTACGCTTGTTGGTGGATTAATTGCAGGCAAAGAAGCCATGGGCTTTGGTGATGTAAAACTAATGGGGGCATTAGGATTATACTTTGGTTTTGGAGGAATTATTGTTATTTCGTTAATTGCTTTTTTACTAGGAGCGATTATTAGTATTGGTTTAATTGCGACCAAAAAGAAAAAAACAGATGAATATATTCCCTTTGGACCATTTATTGTAATGGCTGCCATGATAACAACCTTTGTTCCATTTGGTGTATTAGTAGAAATATTAATGCAAGTGTTTACCTTAGGAATGTATGGAAGAATGTAGGGGGATGGTTCCATATTGTCCTAAAACGAAAGAGAGGATGGGGAGAATGTATTTTCTAAACCCAAATAAAAACAAGGAGGTATCCTATGAACCCACGAATAAAATGGTTACGAGATAAAATTAGCCGAATGAACATGGATGGAATGATTGTTTCAAACCCAGTAAACATCCGCTATTTAATGCGGAGTGGAGGCAGAAGGATTATTATTACTAACAAGAAAAGAAACTATCTATATAACAGATGCTAGGTATATTGAATTAGTCAATCAAACTCTAACGATTGATGATGAAATTATTGTAACCAATGTAGCAGATATATCACAAGATGAATATGAGAATTTCTTTCTATTTTGCGAAAATGTTGGTTTTGAAGAAAATCATGTAACCTATGCCAAATATAAGGAATACATGAGAAAATACAAAATTAACAATTTTGTAGAAACCGAAAATATGATTGAAAAGCAGAGAATGCTAAAAGAAGAGGATGAAATTGAAAATATCAAAATGGCATGTAAAATAACCGATGATTGCTTTACTCATCTACAAACTTTTATCAAAAAAGGAATGACTGAAAAAGAGATTGCGTGGGAAATTGAACGATATTTCTTATCTCATGGAGCAGAAGGGACAAGCTTTGATACGATTGTTGCCTCACGGAACAAACTCGTCTATTCCACATGCGGTTCCAACTAAGCGAAAAATTGAAGCAGGAGATATGATTACCCTCGATTTTGGCTGTAAATATAAAGGATATTGTTCTGATATGACAAGAACCATTTTTGTCGATTTTGTACAAGATTATATAAAACCAGTTTATGATTTGGTATTGAAAAATCAGGAACTTACCTTAAACCAATTGTATGATGGAGCGAATGTTAAAATAGTAGCAAAAATGGTAGAAAATGATTTTGAATTTAACCATTTTGACCTTGTTCATGCATTAGGGCATGGAGTAGGCTTAGATATTCATGAGGGACCAGTATTAAGCCCTAGGGTAAATGACTTTATTTTAAGGGAAAATATGGTGATTACCGATGAACCAGGAATTTATCTTCCACGGTAAATTTGGTGTTCGAATTGAAGATACGGTATTAATTACGAAAAAAGGAGCTAAGACATTAACCAATTCCCCAAAAGGGTATGTGATAATAAAAAACGACAAAAAATAAGAAAAGGAGACAAAAAAGTTGTGATATACGGGCTAATGGAAGTAGAAAAACCAAAGATGAACAAGAAAAAAATGATAATTGCTGTTAGTATAGCTATTATTGTAATAGCTTTGGTTTGTATTGCTATTTTTTATTTTGTCAAAATTCATGGACAACCCCTAGAAACCGACAATACAGTTCAAACAGATACTTCGATTATGGTACCAGAAGAAACCAAACAAAAGCAGAAGCATATAGCAGTTGTTAATTTCTTACCAATGTACTCAGAGGAGGCAAAAGCAAGATTAAATAATATTTATCATTCTGGAGAAAAGGCAGTCTATTTAACTTTTGATGATGGACCATCTAAAACTGTTACACCACTTATTTTAGACCTATTAAAACAGGAAAATATAAAAGCAACATTTTTTCTTC
Source organism: uncultured Clostridium sp. (assembly GCA_948436025.1). Classification (GTDB taxonomy): domain Bacteria; phylum Bacillota; class Clostridia; order TANB77; family CAG-508; genus RGIG8482. The sequence goes on from CAOJHH010000019.1 coordinate 12,192, forward strand.
TTGGCTCTAGGGTGGAGTTAAACCCGAGTATTGTAAGAAGAGAATATGAAGAAGGGCATTATATTGCAAACCATGGTTACTCGCATGTTTATCCACAAATTTATAGTAGCATAGAAGCGATATTAGATGAATATAATAAAACAAGGCAAGCTATACAAAATGCTATAGGCTTAGAGTATGATGGGCATTTATTTCGTTTTCCAGGTGGTTCGACAGGTGGAAAATATAAAAAAATAAAGGAAGAAGCAAAGCCAATACTTGAAGAAAATCAAATCGGTTATATTGATTGGAATGCATTAACTAATGATTCAGCAGGAGCCAAAACCAAAGAAGCCTTATTAGAAAATATGATGGAAACGGTAGGAGAAAAAACAACGGTTGTTATATTAATGCATGATGCGGGAGATAAAATTTTAACTTATGAAGTATTACCTGAAATTATTGCCTACTTAAGAGAAAAGGGATATGTTTTTAAAAATTTTTATGACATTATGGAATAGAGTCTTGACAGAATACAAATTTAGCAATAAAATACATTATGAACAGAATTTCAAAAGAAAAGGAGGGAAAATTTATGCCACTTGTAACAACAAAGGCAATGTTTGAAAAATCGATGAAAGAACAGTATGCCATTGGTGCTTTTAATGTAAACAATATGGAAATTATACAAGGAATTATGGATGCTGCCAAGGAAGAAAAATCTCCAGTGATTTTACAAGCATCTTCAGGAGCCATTAAATATGCAAGGGTTAATTATTTAATGAAAATGATTGAAGCAGCAGTAGAAGAAGCACCAGATATTCCAGTTGCACTTCACTTAGACCATGGACCAGACTTTGAAACTTGTAAAATGTGTATTGATGCAGGCTTTACCTCAGTGATGATTGATGGTTCAAAATACGATTTTGAAGAAAACATTGCACTTACGAAGCAAGTAGTGGACTATGCACATGCACATGGAGTCGTAGTAGAGGCAGAGCTTGGAAAATTAGCAGGAATTGAGGATGATGTAAATGTAGCTTCGGAGGATGCTATGTATACTGATCCAGAACAAGCCAAAGAATTTGTAGAAAGAACTGGCTGTGATTCTTTAGCTATTGCGATTGGAACAAGCCATGGAGCTTACAAATTTAAAGGAGAAGCAAAACTACGTTTTGATATATTGGCAAAAATTAAAGAATTAATTCCGAATACGCCAATTGTACTACATGGAGCATCTACCGTGATACCAGAATTAGTAGAAATGTGTAATAAGTATGGAGCAGATATTCCAGGAGCAAAGGGCGTTCCAGATGAAATGCTTCACGAAGCAAGTAAAAATGGAGTATCCAAAATTAATGTAGATACCGATTTAAGGCTTGCCATGACAGCACAAATTCGAAAAGTGTTTGCCGAAGAACCAAGTACATTTGACCCAAGAAAATATTTACAACCAGCAAGGGAAGAAATTAAAAAAACGGTGCAGCACAAAATAAAAGAGGTATTTGGCTCTAGTAATAGAGTTTAAATATAAATAAAATATTATTAAGTAAGGGGAGAAAGAAATGAAAAAATTAACAAAATTAGGTTTATTAGCAGTTATTATGCTAATTACAGTAATGCTTTTAACAGGATGTGGACAACAAGGGGAAGAACAAAAGAAAGATGAATTAGAAGGTTTAGCTGTTTATACAGAAGAAGAAACATCAGATTACACAACATTTACCGAAATGGCTGGAATAGAATTAAAATATCCATCAAACTATAAATCAATTGGAAAATCAACTCAACCAATGTTTATGGATCCAGACGTAACAGGAGCAAGTTTCAACTTAGTATCTGACAATTTTCCAAGTGCATTAACCTTTGAAGGATATGTAGAAGCATCACTTCCAGGAATTAAATCACAAATGACCATTAAAGACAATAATATTAATGTAGAATATATTAATCTAAATGGTAGAAAAGCTGCAAAATTAGATTATGTTGCATCTAGCCAAGGTCAAACAATGGCACTTACACAAATCTTAATTAAAAAAGATAATAAAGCATATGTGTTAACATTAGCATCTTCAGAAGCAGACAAAGATGCAGTTAGTGAAAAATTTGATAAAATCATTAAATCATTCAAATAAATAATTGTGTAAAAAATAGCAGAACCTTTCGGTTCTGCTATTTTTTATTCATTCATATTGTTTATTTTTTAAGGCTCTCTCTACTGTTCTTTCGGCATCCTTCTTTGCTAATTCTTGCCTTTTATCATATAATTTTTTACCCTTACCAATGCCAAGTTCCATTTTTACAAAACTACCTTTAAAATATAAGCAAATAGGAACAAGAGAATAACCTTTTTGCTTAGTTAATCCAATTAAGCGATTAATTTCGCGTTTGCTTAATAACAGTTTTCGGTTACGAAGTGGGTCTTTGTTAAAGATATTTCCTTGCTCATAAGGACTAATGTGCATACCAAGAACATAGGCTTCTCCTTCCTTGATAATCGCATAACAATCTTTTAAATTTACTTTTCCTTGCCTAATCGATTTAATTTCAGTTCCACTTAGCACAATGCCAACTTCCATAGTATTTTCAATTGTATAATTATGATGTGCAGTGGGATTTTTTGCAATAAGTGATGACATAACGCTTCTCCTTTTTTATTTTCACCTATTATAACACGAAAAAAAGGTCGATGCAATCATCGACCAAAAGAAAAATTAATCATTATGATGTTTACCATAGGCATTCTTATTTTCCATTGCATAGTACCAAACAAGTGCAATAATCGCAAGAGCAGTAATGGCTAAAATAAACCATGTCCAAGTATTTGCACTCATTCCCATAATGGTACCACCTTCTGTAGAAGTTCTTGCTACAGTATAACTACCACCATTATCATTACTTCTATTATCACTTCTTGTGAAATCGCCTGTTATTTGGCTAGCACCATTACGAACGGCAGAACCTGCATCCCTTGCTCCATTATTTATTGTTTCACCAACATCTCTTGCCCCGTTGTTAATTGCTTCACCCATGTTTTTGGCACCATTTGCTACATCGTCACCAAGATTTCTAGCACCATTTGAAATAGCAGCGCCAGTATCTCTTAAAACATTACCAGTCCCATCCACAATATTTTTTACGGTACTTCCTGTTTTATCCATTGAATCTTTTATTTCATTAGTAGCAAAGACAGAAGATGTAGCTAATATAAGTAATATTGCAATGATAAGAGCAAAAATTTTTTTTGTCATATCTTTTTACCTCCTAGAAAAATTAAGTTTTTGAAACTAATTATAGTATGAGTTTTTTTTTGAAAAATATCCAGAAAAAAATAAACTTTCATGGAAAAAAACGGCAAAAAAATAAGATAAAGTAAACTTTACCTTATTTTAGAAAAATTTCTAAATTTCTTTTATTGTTTCAATCGAATTAAAATGGCAATACCTAATAAAATTAACAATACGCCAATGACAATCAAAATAATATTAATAATGTTATTTAGTCCAAGTCCAGATTCTGGTAGTTCATTTAGTGTACTAACACTAGTAGAATTGTTTGTTGTTGGGGACAAACGGTCTGTATTTGTAGTAGTATCTTCTGGTTCTGACACGGTGTTGGTAGTATCATCTAGGCCAGTATTTTCAGTAGCTGTATTATCACTTGTTGGATTTTGAGTAGATGTGTTTCCAGTCGTTGTTGTATTTGGGGTTAAATTCATATTTACTCCCATTGCTTGTACAAAGCTAGGTGCTAAGACCATTAATATAATTAAAATAATAAGTGATATTTGTAATAATTTTTTCATTTTGATTCCCTCCAATATTTTTTTCTAATGTATGTATAATATCATACACAAAAATACACAAAAAGTCTAGCCTATTAAAAGAAAAAATAAAAAAACTGACTACACATACAAAAAATAGGAAAAACTTTACAAAAGAGAGGATTATATGGTAATCTAATAAAGATGTAAGAAGATGTTAATTTATAACGTTAGAAGAATTACTTATAAATATTTTTAAAGCGAAGTAAGAAAGGAATGAAATTTTAAATGAAAAGGACGAAATTAGAGGATAGAGAATTACCAAGTTACACCAAAGGAGAAGAAATTGCTAATATGGTAACTCACATTATTGGCGGAGTGATTGGAATTGTTGCGATTGTTTTATGTAGTATTTTTGCAAAAGATGCTTATGGTATAGTAAGTGGAGTTGTTTTTGGGGTATCGATGTTAATTTTATATACCATGTCTAGCATATACCATGGCTTAAGCCCAAAGTTAAAAGGAAAAAAGGTACTACAAGTATTAGACCATTGTACCATATTTTTGCTAATTGCAGGTTCCTATACCCCTTTTGCACTATGTACCTTACGAGAGCATAATGTAGGGGTTGGATGGACGATTTTTGGAATAATTTGGGCAGTTGCTATATTAGGAATTGTGTTAAATTCCATTGACTTAAAAAAATATAAAGTGTTTTCTATGATTTGCTATTTAGCGATGGGCTGGTGCATTATTGTTAAAATTAATATATTACCGGGATTGCTTGGTATGCAAGGTTTTATTTTATTATTCATAGGAGGAATGGTATATACTTTAGGTGCTATATGTTATATAATCGGTAAAAAGCATAAATACATTCACACGGTATTTCATGCCTGTGTGCTAATTGCAAGTTTCTTACATTTCCTTTGTATTCTATTATATGTTATCTAAAGAAACCATATTGAAACGGAAAAATTTGGAGAAAATGAGGAAGGAGCGTATGATGTATTATACTTATATGTTACGATGTGAAGATAATTCAATCTATACAGGAATTACGACTGATTTAGAACGTAGAATGAAAGAACATTTTGAAAAAGAAGAGAAGTGTGCCAAATATACTCGTCGCCATACGGCTAAAAAACTAGAATGTGCTTGGCAAAGCGAAAATAGAATTTTGGCTTCGAAACTAGAATATGCCATTAAACATATTTCAAAAGAAGAAAAAGAAAACATCCTTCAAACCCATGATTTAAGCAAAATAAACAAAATTGAACCAGAAAATTATGTATTAGTAAATATATGAAAAGGATAGACTTCGAAGAAATAACAGTACAAAAAAGGACCCTTTACTTAAGGGGGCTGTCGTCGAAGACGACTGGGGGGGTTATTTCTTAAATTTGTATTAATTTGTACCACATAGTGTTGAAAAAGACAAAAGTTAGTGGTACAATGGCAAATGTATGAAAAGGGGGAAGGTTTCATGCTAAAAAATGTATTAGAAGCCTTAGAAAAATCAAGTAAGCAAAATGAAACCAAAATTATTTTTGGACAAAGCGATAGAGAAATTACTTATGGAGAGTTTGTGAAACATGCCAAAACCATTGGGACAAGCGTATTACAAAAAAATAGTAAAAAACGAGTTCCGATTATGATATGGCTTGATAAAACCATAACTTGCCTAGAAACCATGATGGGAGTATTGTATAGTGGCAATTTTTATACCATTGTAGATACAAAGTCACCAAAAGAACGAGTGCAAAATATGATAGACATTTTAGAATGTCATACCGTAATTGCAGATGCCAAAAATATTGCGAAATTAGAGAAATTAGAATTAAAAGGAATTCATATTTTACTATATGAAGATTTATTAGAAAACACAATTGATGAAACAATACTACAAGAAGTAAGAAATGCACAAATTGATACAGACCCAGCCTATGTGTTATTTACCTCAGGCTCTACAGGAGTACCAAAAGGAACCGTGGTAAACCATAGGTCAATTCTTGCTTATACTAGTTGGGTACAAGATTGTTTTGAAATTGATGAACATACGATATTTGGTAGTCAAACACCATTTTATTTTAGTATGTCGATTTTAGATGTATACACCACCATTTTAACAGGTGCAACTCTTTTTATCATTCCCAAAATGTATTTTTCTTTTCCGATGAAGTTAATCGAATTTATAAGGCAAAAGAAAGTAAATACGATTTATTGGGTGCCATCTGCATTATGTATTGTAGCAAACCTCGGAGCATTGGAAAACATTGATCTACCAGATTTAAAAAAGGTACTTTTTGCAGGAGAGGTTATGCCAGTAAAACAACTAAATATGTGGCAAAAGGTTTTACCAGATTGCATGTATGCCAATCTTTATGGACCAACCGAAACCACAGATATTTGCACCTACTATATTGTAAACCGAAAATTTGAAAATAACGAGACCCTACCAATTGGCACACATTGTAATAACTGTAACATTATACTACTAAAAGAAGATGGTACCGAGGCAAGCGAAAGGGAAGAGGGAGAGATTTTAGTAAGAGGCACGTTTTTAGCTGACGGCTATTATGGAAATGAAGAAAAAACAAAAGAAGCCTTCATACAAAATCCACTAAACACAAAATATCCAGAACTTGTTTACAAAACAGGAGACATCGGAAAATATAACGAAAAAGGCGAATTATTATATGTATCTAGAAAAGATTATCAAATTAAACATATGGGATACCGAATTGAATTAGGAGAAATTGAAAAAAACATTTATGGGGTAGAAGGAATTATTCTTTGTGCTGCTATATACGACGAAAAGGCAGATAAAATTATCCTATTCTACCAAGGAACCATAGAAGAAAATGACTTAGCCAAGCAAGCAAGCCAAAAATTATTACCATACATGAAACCAAACCAATACATAAAACTAGAAAAAATGCCATACAACGCAAACGGCAAAATCGACCGAAAACAATTAAAAAACAGGAACATGTAGGGGCGACCAAAACGAAAACAATAAACCATAAGAACATTCTACAAAGGCATACAAAAGGGGACCCTTTAGTTTTCGGGGGCTATCGCCGATAGACGACTGGGGGTTCTTAAACAAGCAATGGAAAATAGAATAGAGTAAGGAGGAAACCATGGAAGAAGTAATTAAAATTTTAGAATTTGTAAAACCAGGAGTGGATTTTCAAAACGAAGATAATCTAATCGAAGATGAAGTATTAGATTCTTTCGATATTGTTAATTTAGTAGCAAGATTAAACGATGAATTTGATATTGAAATTACACCAGCAGATTTACTTCCCGAAAATTTTAAATCAGCAGAAACGATTTACAAATTAACCCAAAAATTACAAGAAGACTAAAAAATAAAAAGGGGAAGAAATCATGGTAATTAATTCATTAGAATTTCTACTATTTGTTGCAATAACCGTTATTATCTATAAGATAATACCACCCAAAATAAAATGGGTAGTGTTACTAATAGCAAGTTATTTGTTCTATTTTTTAAATAGCACGTACATGACAATTGCAATTTTAACAACAACCGTATCCGTGTACTTGATAGCCTTAAAGATAAAACACATAAACGAACGTGTAACAATAGAAGTAAAAGAAATTGAAAACAAAGAACAAAAGAAAAAGAGAAAAAAGCAAGCAAAAACAAAACAAAAATTGATATTAACCATAGGCATTTTATTTAATTTAGGAATTTTGGTGGTACTAAAATATTCTGGCTTTATTGGAGAAAATATCAATTCTCTTTTTTCAATCTTACATATGAATGTGGAGATGCCGATTGCCAAATTTATCCTACCAATTGGGGTTTCCTATTATACGTTACAAGCTATTAGTTATATCGTAGATGTTTATAGGGGGAAAGTAGAGGCTGACAAAAACTTAGGAAGAGTAGCCTTGTTTTTGGTATTCTTTCCACAGGTCGTACAAGGACCAATTGGAAGATACGATATGTTAGCAAATGACTTATATAAACCACACGAGATTACCTATGAAAACCTAACCAGTGGAACACAACTTATGTTATGGGGCTATTTTAAGAAAATGGTAATTGCAGATAGAATAGCTATGTATGCAAATGAAGTATTTACCAATTATACAGCATATTCAGGACCAATTATCATATTGGGAATGATTGCCTATACCATACAAATTTATGCTGAATTTTCTGGTGGAATTGACATTATAAGAGGTGTGGCAGAAATTTTTGGAATTCATTTAAGTAAAAACTTTGAAAGACCTTTCTTTTCAAAGTCTATTGATGAATTTTGGAGAAGATGGAATATTACACTTGGTACTTGGTTAAAAGACTATGTGTTTTATCCAGTTTCCCTATCAAAAGCCTCTATTAAAATAACAGAAGGTGCAAGAAAGATTTTTAAAACCTCGTACTTATCCAAAATAATACCAGTTGCCTTTTCTTTATTATGTGTATGGGTAAGTAATGGAATTTGGCATGGCTCTGGGCTTAAATATTTAGTATATGGCTTGTATTATTATGTGCTTATGATGCTTGGAAAATTGCTAGAGCCACTTGGAAATAAAGTGATTTCGGTATTTAAGATTAATACCAAAGCTTGGAGTTATCGCTTTTGGCAAATGATAAGAACTGGTGGACTTGTATGTATTGGTATGACCATTTTTCGAGCGCCAGATTTACAAACAGCATTTACGATGTTAAAATCGGCGTTACATCCACACAATTTAGAAAGAATCTTTAATGGGCAAGCATTTTTATTGGGTGGGATGAAACCAGAAGACATTACCATTTTAATCATTTCTATGATGATTTTACTAGGTGTTAGTCTATACCAGGAAAAAGGAAAGAGTGTAAGAAACTGGCTAAAAGAACAAAATTTAGTATTCAGGTGGCTTGTACTGTATGCTATGATATTTGCCATTATTCTATTTGGCATTTATGGGCAAGGGTATAATGTACAAAGCTTTATTTATGGACAATTCTAAGGTAAGGAAATGGGGTTATGAGTAAAAAAATAGAAAATAGTATAAAAGGAATCATATTTATTGCCATTTTTATCGTGCTTTTTTGTAGTGTTGGAGTATTGTTAAATCCAAATGGAACGTATGAAGAATGGTTTCAATCTTATTCGGTGATTGAGTTTTATAAAAAAAAGGAAGATACGGTGGATATCATCTATGTAGGAAATTCTTGCATTTATACGGGAGTTTCGCCTTTGGAGATATATGATAGGATAGGGGTAACAGGATATCCTTTGTCAACGCCAAGGCAAAAATTATGGGCATCGTATTATTGGATGAAAGAGGCACTAAAATACCAAAAGCCAAAAGCATTTTTTGTAGAAGTAGGAGAGGCTTTTGCTACAAAAAAGAATAATGATGAGTTAGCAATCAGAAGGGCGATAGATTCCATGAAGTTTGGAAAAAACAAATTAGAAATGATAATGGATTCGAATTTTGAATTATCCAATTTTGATAAGTTATCCTGCATTTTTCCAATTTTACGCTATCATTCAAGAGCTACCAAATTAAAAGAAACCGACTTCCGAAAGTTAGTGGTAAGAGAAGATTATACTTTTTGTGGCTTTTTTGTAAATAAAGTAACAAAAGGCTACAAAGGAAAATTCGATAAAAAAGCAAAGCAAAAATATTTAGAACTAATGGAAAAAGCAAAAGTAGAAAATACCACAGAAATTTCAAAAGAATCCGAAGAAAAAATGAAACAAATGGTAGAGTTATGCAAAAACAATTATTGTGAATTAGTCTTAATTAAAATTCCAGAACCACGTGACTGGACACCTCAAAAAAACCAAGCAATTACCGAATTTGCAACCAATAACCATATCAAATTTATTGATTTAAACTATGACGAAAACATCAACATTAATTGGGAAACAGATACACAAGACGAAGGAGACCACCTAAACATAAAAGGAGCCGAGAAAATAGGCGAATATTTAAGTAATTACATTAAACAAAACTTTACCATAGAAGACCATAGGAACGATGAGAATTACGGGGAATGGAATGAGATGTTAAGAAGGTATAAAGAAGATAAAAGTATAACAAAATAAGAGGAAATGTCTGGTATTTCCTCTTATTTTGTTATGAAAAAGAAAAAATTATAGAAATTTTAGAAAAACTATTCCAAACAGAACAAATATTTGCTATAATATAAAAAGTATAAAATAAAGTAAGATACTAGAAAAAGCACATAGATTTTATTAAACAATGGATACAAACAAATAGATAAAATGGAAATAGATATGCATGTAGGAGAAAATGACGATTCATTTAAAAAAGTATTATAGTTTTGTGACCTAATTCGTAAAATCAAAAAAATAATGCAAAATGTAAACCCGATAATTCCATTTAGAGATTTTTACTTTTACGAATTAGGTCACAAAAAGGAGGAAAAATGTTTAAATTACACTCAGAATATAAGCCAACAGGCGACCAACCAAAAGCAATAGAATATCTTAGTAAAGGAATAATGGAAGGAAAAAAATTCCAGACACTTCTAGGAGTTACAGGCTCACGGAAAAACTTTTACAATGGCAAATATTATAGAAAAAGTACAAAAACCAACCCTCGTGCTTGCCCATAACAAAACATTAGCACGGTCAACTTTATAGTGAATTCAAAGAGTTCTTTCCAGAGAACAGTGTTGAATATTTTGTTAGTTATTATGATTAACACCAAGAATGGCTTTATTTAGCCACTTTTAGTCTCTTTTAGTTTTATTTAGTTTAATGAAAAATGACTAAATAAGCCTAAAAAAACTAAATAAAACTAAACAAACAAAAAAAGTTTGTGACCGAATTCGTGTAAAGTATAAAATACTATTTTAATACAATACAAAATATGATAATATAACTTAAAAGAAAGTGAGTTGAAATATATATGAGTAATATAGAGCTATCTGGGCTAATGCCTATGAGTGAAGTAAACAATGATTTAATAGATATTGAGAAAATATATGATGATATTAGAAATAAAATTATTGTAGCACGAGGTAAAATGTTAAAACATATTGATACAACTATGGTAGAAGTTTATTGGTATGTCGGAAAAATAACTTATGAATTATTTGAAAATAGCAATAAAGCAAGTTATGGAAAGAAAATAATAGAAGTACTGTCTAGTAAATTAACTAATGAATTTGGAGGTGGCTTTTCACCAGTTAGCATTAGGAGAATGCGAAAATTTTATGAAATTTATCCAATTTGGTCGGCAGTGCCGACCGAATTGAGTTGGTCACATTTTCAAGAGCTAATAAGAATAGATAGAAAAGAAGAAAGAGAGTTTTACGAAATTGAGTCAATTAAATCCAATTGGGGCTATAGGGAATTAAACAGACAAATAAATACAAAATTATATGATAGATATTTAATATCTCCAGATAAAAATAAGATTATGGTAGAGTCAAAAAAAGGGATAATTGAAAAGCAACCAGAGGAACTTTTAAAAACTCCTTATATTTTTGAATTTGCTGGACTAAAAGAAAATAAAAATTATTTAGAAACAGATTTAGAAAAAGCCTTACTTTCTCATTTGACAGAATTTCTATTAGAACTAGGAAGAGGATTTTCATTTGTAGCTAGTCAACAAAGAATTAAAATCGGTTCTGAATATTATTATCCAGACTTAATATTTTATAATCGTCTTGCAAAATGCTTTGTAATTATAGATTTAAAAATTGGAAAACTAACACATCAAGATATTGGGCAAATGCAAATGTATGTAAATTATTATAAAAAGACTCAAATGATAGATGGAGAAAATGAACCAATAGGAATATTATTATGTGCAGATAAAGATGATGCTGTTGTAGAAATGACATTAGGTGATGATATAAAAAATGTTTATGCTTCAAAATATTTAACCTATTTACCAACGAAAGAAGAATTAATAAAGATTATAAAAGATGAGAAAGAACTGATTGAATTGGCAAAAGAAAATGAAAAAGAATAATGTATAATGATTTTTAGGAGGAATATAAAATGAATTATAAATATATATTTTTTGATTTTGATGGTACCCTAGTTAACACTGTAAAAGGAACAGCAGAATCAGCACAATATGCACTTAATCAATTATCTATAAAAACAGATAATATAGAAAACTTAGGAAAAATTTTTTGTGGTCCTCCACTAAAAGAATCTTTTTCAAAATTTTTAACAAAAGAAAATGATATAAAAAGTGCAATTGAACTATATAAAAAGTATCAAGCTGAAAATACAATTGAGCTTTCTGAAATATATGATGGAATAAAAGAATTGTTAGAAAGGTTAAAAGACAAAGGAAAAACCTTAAATGTTGTTACTTTAAAATCAAAGGAGACAACAATAAAGATTTTAGAATTTTTAGACATCTACCAATATTTTGACAATATTATAGGTATGTGTAATGAGTTTCCAAATCAAAATAAAAAAGAAATGTTAAAATATGCAATAAAAACAATTGATTTAAACAAAGCAATAATGATAGGAGATAGAAAAAGTGATATTGAAGCAGGAAATTATTGTGAAATCGATACAATAGCAGTTCTGTATGGAATGGACTCTTTTGAGACATTATCAACAGTAAATCCTACTTTTTTTGCGAAAAACCCAAATGAAATATATGAGATTATATGTAAATAAAATTAAAAGCATTATAAATATGAAATAAAAATATAAAGTTTGTGACCGCAGTCGTGTAATTGCTATTTATGTTCACAAAAAACGAAAAAAAGCGAACAAATTACACGAATTTGTTCGGTATATTACACGAATTTTTGGTTAATAGGTGTCATTTTCATCGGTCACAGCTAACACCACATAAGTTACTGTAACAATCAAAGATTGAACAGTAACTAAGTGCCATGCATACTGACGCTGTAACAGGCAAAGCCTTAACAGCCTCAGCAAAAGGAGGAAAAATGTTCAAATTAGTATCAGATTATAAGCCAACAGGCGATCAACCAAAAGCAATAGAATATTTAAGTAAAGGAATAATGGAGGGAAAGAAATTCCAGACACTTCTAGGGGTTACAGGCTCACGGAAAAACTTTCACAATGGCAAATATTATACAAAAAGTACAAAAACCAACACTCGTTTTAGCACACAATAAGACATTAGCAGGACAACTTTATAGTGAATTCAAAGAGTTTTTCCCTCGGCAATAGTGTGGAGTACTTTGTTTCTTATTATGATTACTACCAACCAGAAGCGTATATTGCATCTTCCGATACCTATATTGAAAAAGATTCTTCCATTAATGACGAAATTGATAAACTTCGTCATTCGGCAACAGCTGCGTTATTTGAAAGAAAGGATGTTATTATCGTATCTTCGGTTTCTTGTATTTATGGATTAGGAGATCCAATCGATTATGAAAACATGATTATTTCCCTTCGCCCAGGTATGAAGAAAACAAGAGACGAGATTTTAAGAAAACTAATTACCATGCAATATACAAGAAATGAAATGGATTTTAAAAGGGGAACTTTTCGTGCCAAAGGGGATATTATAGAGATTTATCCATCTGATGAAAATGAAAAGGCAATTCGTGTAGAATTGTGGGGAGATGAGATTGAGAAAATATCGGAAATTAATCCATTAACGGGGAAAGTGATTGGAACGAGAAATCATATTATGATTTTCCCTAATTCTCACTATGTTACATCAAGCGATAAAATGGAACGAGCAATTCATACAATTGAAGAGGAGTTAGAAGAGAGAATTAAATATTTTAAAGAAAATAATAAGTTAATTGAAGCACAAAGGATTGAAGAAAGAACCAATTTCGATATGGAAATGATGAAAGAAACTGGGTTTTGCCAAGGAATTGAAAATTACTCAAGGCATATTAGTGGAAGAGAGCCAGGAAGTGCACCTTTTACATTATTAGATTATTTGCCAAAAGACTTTTTACTATTAGTAGATGAATCTCATGCAACCATTCCTCAAGTAAGAGGAATGTATAATGGAGATAGAGCAAGAAAAGAATCTCTTGTACAGTATGGTTTTAGGCTTCCTTCTGCACTAGATAACAGACCGCTACAATTTGATGAATTTGAAAATAAAATTCATCAAGTGATTTTTGTTAGTGCTACACCAGCAGATTACGAAAAAGAACATTCTGGAGATAACATCGTAGAACAAATTATACGTCCAACAGGATTACTTGACCCAGAAATTGAAGTACGACCAGTAGAAAACCAAGTAGATGATTTAATCCGGACAAATCCGTGAAAGAGTAGAAAAAAAAGAGAGAATTTTGGTTACCACATTAACCAAAAAAATGGCAGAAGATTTAACAAGTTACCTAGCGAGTTTGGAAATTAAAGTAAAATACATGCATTCCGATATACAAGCTTTAGAAAGAATGGAAATTATACGAGATTTACGTATTGGTGAATTTGATGTATTAGTAGGAATAAACCTATTAAGAGAAGGTTTAGATATACCAGAAGTTTCCTTAGTGGCTATTTTAGATGCGGATAAGGAAGGGTTTTTACGTTCAGAGCGTTCTTTAATTCAGACCATTGGACGTGCAGCAAGAAATACCGAAGGAAAGGTTATTATGTATGCAGATGAGTTAACCGAATCCATGGAAAAAGCCATTACAGAGACCAATCGTAGAAGAAAAATACAAAGTGAATATAATAGTGTTCATGGTATTACACCAAAAACAATTAAAAAATCAGTAAGAGATACGATAAAAGCGACCATAGTAGAAGATATTAGTTCGGAATATGAAATTAAGAAAGAGGACGATATAAAAGATATTATTAATAAATTAACAGATGAAATGTTAAGCCATGCAAGTAATATGGAATTTGAAAAAGCAGCAGAGATTCGAGATAAGATAAGGGAATTGGAAAAATTAATATAACAGTAAAAGCTTCAATCCTATAAAATAAGACCGAAGCTTTTACTATTACGCAGAATATTTTACAAATTGTAAAGTCCAACCAATAATTTGTTGGTTATCATCCCTAATGGGAACAAACAAAGCTTGACGACTTAAAGAATGAAGAAGACCGAATTGGATGGCATCTTCTTTTGAAATCCCCATTACATTAATGGAGAATTTTTTGTCATTAGCGTGTTTTTTTGCGAGGCTCCGTGTAAGCTTGCTTAATTCCCCATCACAAAGGGGATAGTTGGAACCATCAAAAGTAATTGTGTTACTCATTTTGTATAAACCTCCTGCATTTTATTATAGAGCTATTAGCTGTTCACTTTATATTTTATCATATCATAGCAAATCATACAAGAAATAATGTCAATGATTTTGGAAAATGTCCCAAAAATTTTTAAACATTAGCCCTAAAAAT
>CAOJHH010000020.1 GCA_948436025.1 uncultured Clostridium sp.
ATCAACAAAACAAAGGCTTTTTAAATATTATCTTTTTACATAATCGCTTTCTTATATTTCTGTTAATTTAATTGTAATTACCTACAAAAATATCTTTCGAAAGCTTTAATATGTATGTTTTTGTCATTAATATAAATAACTATTGCCAAGAGGATATTTGTTCTTTTTTGTATTTTAGAAAAAGAACAAAGAATTAAATAATATTCTTCGTTCTTTTCCTTATCTTACAATCCTATATATAAAGTGATTCTAAAGCCAATGCGGTCATCTGCATGAGCCTGACTTGTGTAACCACGAACACCTGACTGAGAATTTATTCCCTCACTAATATAACTTCCTCCACGCGATGTACAAGGATTTTCTTGGTTATTACAAACTTCTGTTGTCCATTTCCATACGTTTCCACCCATATCATATATATTATTAACTGGTGTTGTTTGTCCTGTTGGTACTAATATTCCAGTACCACTTACTTTTGTTTGTATTTCTCCATTTAAATTTGTATATGAAAATGTTGTATTTTTATAATTTCCTTGTGTACTGTTGGTCGCATATCCTACGTTCTTCGTTTCAATAAATTTTATTGTTGTATCCCATGCATAACTACTGCATAATCGACTAATTACTGTATCATTATTTACATACATTCCTTCTGCTACTTCTTTTGCTTTATCTCTTGTAATATAATTCCATACTTGTTTTCCTTTTTGTACTACCGCTTTTCCATTACAATATCCTGTCCAATTGCTTAAGTTACTGCTATTGCTTGTTTCTACATTGGTATCATACTCTACTATTCCTACCTCATATCTTCCTATATAGAATCCTCCATATTTCTTAATACTATTTAATTCTATACTTGGCATTGCTTCTGTAAAATAGTATGAATCACTTGAAGAATATTTTATTTTTATACTATTCGTTGTACTATCCATCCCATCTGCTGATTGACTAGCTAAAAATGCATATCTACCATATTTGATACTTCCATCTTCTCCATCTTCTGTACATGGCACCCATACAAATTCATTTCCATCTGTCTCTGTTCCACTATTATCCCTTATTACAAAACCCGTATCTCTTGTTCCTTCTATATGTTCAAATCCTTTTGGCACTGGTACTCCATCTACTATTGTATAGTTATTACCATTTATTTCTTCTATAATATTATCTGCTTCTTCTAAAAATCTCACTAAGTCTTCATCTTCTTTTCTTGCTGCCTCTTGGTAATTTCTTCCTGCTTCTTGTGCTCTTGTTAAGATTCCTCTTTGTCCTACTGTTAGGTTTATTGTAATTCCTGCTAAAATTAGTAGCACAATTATGGTTATCACCAAAGCTACTAATGTAATTCCTTTGTTTTCTCTTTTCATTCTTCTTTTGCTCCTTTTCTTTTTTTCTTATTATATCCATACTCTTTTTATAAATCAACAAAACAAAGGCTTTTTAAATATTATCTTTTTACATAATCGCTTTCTTATGTTTCTGTTAATTTAATTACATTACATGATTAAAGGGTTGCATGATATGCAACCCCTTGTTTATATATCCATTTGACTACTTAAAAATCCTGCTGCTGACTGAACTACCTTTAATTCCGCATCTCCCATTTTTGTGTTATTATCTTTTGATAAAAGAATAACACTTCCTATTACATCTCCTTGTGAAATGATTGGGTATACGACTTGAGAATTGTATTTTCTTTCGACATTTTCATTTTTGGTAATTGGTAGTGCTACTTCGTTGTTTTCTTTACTGGTGTATACTTCCTTATCTTCTAATAATTGCTCTAGTTCTTGGCTTAGGTCTTGTTCTAAAAATTCTTTTTTGGAACCTCCTGAAACGGCAATAACGGTATCTTTATCGGTAATACAAGCAATATGTCCTGTTGTTTTTGCTAGTGTTTCTGCATATCCAGTTGCAAATTCGGATAGTTCACCAATTGGTGAATATTTCTTTAAGATAATTTCTCCTTCTTTATCGGTAAATATCTCTAGAGGGTCTCCCTCTTTAATTCTCAATGTTTTTCTTATTTCTTTTGGAATAACAATTCTTCCTAAATCATCAATACGTCTTACGACACCTGTTGCTTTCAAAATTTTCCCTCCTTTTTGTTTTTTGATTTACCTTAGTATTTGACTAGAGGAAAATTTTATACATAATTTTGACAATTTTTCTATATTTTCTTTTATGACTGTTTTATTTGCTTATGTGATAACTTTATATTGATATATATTTTCTACCATTTTTCGGAAGAGTAGGCAACTTTTCTTGCCTACTCTTCCGAATTTTAAGATAATTGTACTTTTGGAACGCCTGCTTGTAAATCATCTCTTTTTCCACCTAAAATTGGTACTTTGTATTGGTCTAAAATGTATTCTAGGTCTTTTGAGAATTCTCGTAACATAACGATTTTAATGGTAGCATCTTTGTTTTTGGTATAGTCGTCGATTAGTTGTTTTAGTTGTTTGATGTTTTTCATTTCTGGTTCGATTTCTGCTTGGTATAGTTTCACACGGTTTACTAGTTTTTCTTTTATGGTCATGATGTCTTCATTGCTCGCACAAGAAATCCTTTGGAACATTTGGAATACATCATAATATTTGAAAATTGGTATGTTCATACATTCTTCATCAAATCGTTCGTAGAATAAGTCCATTCGCATTGGAATGCATTTAAAAATTTCTTCTGCTTTTTCAATGTACATTTTGTCTTTTAACTGAATGTTTAATTGGTTAAAGTATTTTAATACTTCTTCAATATCGGAATTGACTTCCCCTATGGTTACTCCAGCTAGTTCTTCTTCTACGTTTTCGCAGTATTCAGAGTTTAGGGAAGCGACATTCATTCCGTTAAAGAAAATGCTTTTTACGGTTCTCATGTCATAATGAATAAGTCCTTTTTTGATGAAATAACTAAAATAAGCAAATAACTTCATCACATCAATTAAGCGGATTTTTCCTTCTTTGACATCTTCTAATACTTCATCAATCACATGGTCAAATTGGTCATCGCTAATTTTCCAATATTCTTCGGTTAGTAATCGTTTGTAACCTGGTAACTTGTCAGTATCTACCGTATTAATAATAACTTCCATGTTGTCTTTAAATACTTTCATATCGAAAATTCTGGTACGTACATAGATTTCAATAAATTTAATAAAACGATATTCGGATTTAAAGTTGTAGTAATAGTTGTTATCAAATTCTTTAATATAAAATTGACGGTTATCGGTTAATAGGACTCTAGAAGATACTAAAATGGATTTGTATTCTTCATTGTCTTTGATGTTAACAAATTTGTCTTT
The DNA here is from genome assembly GCA_948436025.1 of uncultured Clostridium sp. Classification (GTDB taxonomy): domain Bacteria; phylum Bacillota; class Clostridia; order TANB77; family CAG-508; genus RGIG8482. The sequence continues at coordinate 3,305 of CAOJHH010000020.1, forward strand.
GGTAATTTTTCCTGCTTTTATTTCAAACGATACGGCAATGGTAAAAATAAGCATGGTTTGTAATACGATGTTATTGGTATTTGGGTAATATTTGTTTACCATGTCAAATATCTTTTTAAAGTCGTTTAGGGCATGTTTTAAGATTCTTAGGTTTCTGGTTCCACTTTTGTTAAAAGTAGAAATAATCAGTCCTGTATTTTCTCGAAGGAAACGAATTAAGTCTTCATTATTTTCGTAACGCATCAAAAGACCATTAATAATGTACGTAAATTCTGGTGCATATTCAAAGGTTTCTCCAATTAGCTTTTCTTTAATTCTTTCATAATCATTGGCTTTATCAAATACGTATTCAATTTTGTCTTGAATTTTTTCTACCATTGGTTTGTCGCTTACTTTGTCTAGGTCTCCTTCTTTGTCTAATAGATAAGTGGCAATAAAGGTTTTCATTTCTAGGTTACTGCTTTTTAGTTTGGTGGATAGTTCTTTTTCATTACAAATGATGATGGTTTTAATATGGTCGTGTTCTACAAAGTTGTTAATATAACCTAGAATATCGATAACATCTACATTGGCTCTTTCTAGGTCGTCAAAACATAATACTTTATCGTCTGTGGAAAAGAATTCTCCATAATCAATATGGTCTCCATTTTGGGTAACACCAAAAAAGTTCGCCATGTCTAAACCCGTTTTTGCGTATTCCGGAATGGTGGTTTGCTCATTGGCATCCATGTATCGTTTTAGGTTTTTATCCATTAATTGAGTAGTTTCAATAAATATTTTTTTACTAATTTCTTCTAAATTTGAAATTCCATATAAAGACATGTAAATGGTAGTATATTTTTTCCCATTTAACTGCATGGATTCAATTTTATTTTTAATTTTATGGTTCCAAAAATAGGTTTTTCCGCTTCCCCATTCACCGTTAATCATGATGGCATAATCGGTATAATCGTTTCTTACATAATCTAAAATACTTTCTACTAAATCTTCCATGTTCCACCTCTTTTAATCTTTGGCGAGTGTTAATACGCCAATCTCTTTTGCTCCTACTTGTTTTAGTGTTCGACTACATTCATTTACGGTTGCTCCTGTTGTATAAATATCATCAAATAATAAGATTTTCTTATTTTGTACCTTTTTTTCGTTTTTTATGTAATATGCCCCTTGTATATTTTTTTGTCTGTTTTCTTTATCTAAGATGCTTTGTGGTGATGTATCTTTTATTTTGTATAATACATCTTTTTGATATTCTAGTTTTGGTACCTGTTTTGCAAGAATTTTGGCTATGATTTCACTTTGATTATAGCCTCTTTTTTGTTTTCTTTTTTTGCTAATCGGTACCGGGATTATTATATCATAACTTTTTAAAAATCGACACATTTTTTCATCATTTGCTATGATTTTTGCAAAGCTATGGTAAATATAGGTTTTTTCTTGGAATTTGTATTGTAAGATTTTTTCTCGTATGATGTCTTGGTAATCAAATAGATACATATGGGTGTCGTAATTTTTCGTTAAATAGATGTGTTTTTTTACTCGTTTATATGGTTTTATTTTGACCTTGCAATGATTACATATGTCTTCTTTGGAAATTTCTCCACATATCCCACAGACCTGTGGGTAGATGAGGTTTAATATATTTTTCATAGGTCTTTCTCCCCTTTCGGGTTGCATATTATGCAACCCCTACTGGCACATTTCTTTTAATTTATACATTAACCCTGTGTTTCTCTTCTTGGTGTCTGCATTTTGTATCATAAATTGAATGATTTTGTCTTGGCTAATTAAAATTAGCAATTTTTTTGCTCTTGTTAAACCTGTGTATAGTAAATTTCTGGTTAGTAGCATACTTGAGGATGGTGGTACTACCATAATAACAACATCAAATTCACTTCCGTTGTGCTTTGTGTATGGTAATGGCATAGGCATGTTCAATTTGGTCTAAATCGGAAAAGGCATACCATGCTTCCTTATCATCATCAAATCGAATTTTTACTTGTTTTTCCACTTCATCTATTTTTTCAATTATCCCCATTTCTCCATTAAATACACCACTTCCATATTCGTATTCTGGTTCTTTTCTTTCCCAGTAAATATCATAGTTATTTCGAATTTGCATAATTTTGTCTTGTTCTCTAAAAATAACGCCCATACTATGTTTTTCGCTTTTGAATTCAGAGGGTGGGTTGAGGGTTTCTTGTAACACTCGGTTTAATTCTTTTGTACCTAACTCTCCTTTTTTGGTTGGAGATAATACTTGAATGTGTTCAAAAAAATCATAGTCTCCGAATTTGGATAATCGGTTACTGCTTAAGGATACCACTTGATATACCATTTCTTCCCCGTGTGTTTGGGCGAATGTAGAAAAAGTCTTCTTTCGAGTCCATTTCATTTGCTTCTTCTTTGGTTAAAAAAGCTTGTCCTTCGTTTACTCGGTGAGCATTTACAATAATCTTACTTTTTGCTGCTTGCCTAAAAATAGTATCTAAGTGGATGGTAGCAATAGCTCCAGAATCAATAATATCCTTTAAGATAGTTCCCGGTCCTACTGATGGTAATTGGTCTGCATCTCCTACCATAATTAGTTTGGTTCCTTTGTAAATTGCTTTTACTAGATAATTCATTAAAAACACATCTACCATGGAAACTTCGTCTACAATAATCACATCGGCATCAATTGGCGTAATTTCTGCTTTTAGGCTATTTTTCATGCTTTCCTCTTCTATTTTTCCAATTTCTAATAAACGATGTAGCGTTTTTGCTTCTTTCCCCGTCGCCTCTTTCATACGTTTAGCGGCTCTGCCTGTTGGGGCACATAGTACTACCTTTTTATCTTTTTCCTCATAAATGTCGATCATGCTTTTTATTACTGTCGTTTTTCCCGTTCCCGGTCCTCCTGTGATAACACAAACATTTTCTTTGTTTACCATTTCTAGTGCTTCTTTTTGTTTTTCGGATAATTCGATGCTTGAATTTTGTTCTAATTTCTTTAATTCTTGTCCAAATTTTTTCATTTCTTTTATATTATCGGCATCACGTAAACCAATTAATTTTTCTGCAATGGTCTGTTCTGCTAAATAATATGGGTATAAGTATATCGCATCAAAGTCTTCTCTATGTTCGATTACAATTTCTTTTTTTACATTTAGATTAATCAAACTATTTTCAATATGCTCTTCTTCTACTTGCAATAAATCTTTTACAAATTGTACTAATTTTTCTTTTTGTACACAAGTATGTCCGGTTATATCCGAATACGAATTAAACTGTATTTTATTCCACTTTCAATTCGCTTTTCATTATCATAGCCAATTCCAATATCCATCGCCATTTTATCAATTTGCTTAAAATCGACGCCTCTTGCTAGGTCCACTAATATGTAAGGGTTGTCTTCAATTTCCTGGATAGCATTAGCTCCTAAGCTTTGGTAAATTTTTTTGGCATTTTGTGGGCCAATTCCAAATCGCTCTAAATAACCAACAATTTGCCATAGTTCCCAATTTTCGTTAAAATCTTCTGCCATGATTAATGCTTTTTCTTTGTTAATTCCTTTGATACTAGCTAATTTTTCTGGTTCATATTGGAAAATGTGAATGGTTTCCTCTCCAAACGTATTTACAATTTTCTTTGCTGTTGCAGGTCCAATTCCTCGAATGTTTCCATTTGACAAATATTGTTCCAGTGCTTCTAGGGTTTGTGGCATTAGTTTTTCAAAAGTATCTATTTTAAATTGTTCCCCATAGTCCTTATGGGTCACATATTTTCCAATTAATTTTAGGGTATCTCCGGAATGAATAAAAGGAAGATAACCAACAACGGTAATTTCTTCTTCATCGGTTTCAAAGGTTGCAATGGTATAGCTATTTACTTCGTTTTGATAAATGATATCATTTAATCTTCCTTGAATTTCCATTTTGCTTTTTCCTTTCTTTTTAATACATTCCTACTATATCACAAGAAAAAAAATAGTACAATTGTTTTTGTACTATTTTTCTTATTTTATTGTTACTGTTTTCGGTTATTCGTCCTCATAACGGTCGAAATCTTCGTATTCGATTTGGATGGGTTGGGTTTCATTTTGTGGTTCTTCATATTCGTATTCATATACAATATTTTGAGGTGGTGTATTTCTTTTTGGTCTTGTTTTTGGTATAACATTTTCCTTATTTTCTTCTTTTTTTGCCTCTTCTCGTTTTTGCCTAATTTCTTCTTGCCTTACTTTATTTTTTTCTTCCTTTTTATCTTGCATCATTTTATTCATTAAGTTATTTGCCTTTTCCATAAAGTCTGGTAAATAGTCTAATACACGGTCAATGGAAGAACCATGTTCTACTGGTAATAATTTTACACCACTTCCTTGAATGACCAAAAATGCAACTGGGTTAATATTCACTCCTGCTCCAGAACCTCCACCAAATGGTAAGTTATATTGAATTTCTTCATCTCTGTCTTTTTTTGAATATTCTCCTATGGTTTCTCCTTTAAATTCACTTCCTCCTGCGGCAAATCCAAAGCATACTTTGGAGATGGGAATAATGACAACATTGTTTGAGGTTTCAATTGGCTCTCCGATAATGGTATTCACATCTACCATATCTTTAATATTGTTCATAGCTGTAGTCATAAGACCTTCGATTGGATGTTCGCTCATGTTTTTGTTTCTCCTTTCTTTTTCTTACTAAAGTAAAAATTATACCAATAATATGTACCATTTTTACCTGAATTATACAATTTGCGTTTAAGTTTATGATATTTTTATTTTGATAGACTGGTATCATTTTATATTCATACTTTTCTTCTTGGTATTTCTTAATTACCCTAGCAATGGCAATTCCTAATATACTTGATAAAAATGCAATCATGGCAGAGGTTATTAGTACATCTTTTGTTCCTAGTTCTAGTACAAAATGAAATTCTTCTAGGTTTATTTTTAATCTTTTTACAAGTTCTATTTGCTCTTTTTTATCTGGTAAATCTTGTTTCATTTGCTTGAAATTCATCTGCCTCATTTTTTCTTTTACTTTGAATTTTTTAGAAATTTTAGTTACTCTACTTGGATCAATTTTTAACTTTATGAATCGTACTACTCCAAATAAAGATACTTCCAGAAAAATCAAATAATCTACATTTACTTTTCCCTCGAAATGTTGGTTAGAAAAATATAGTTTCTGAATACGAATATTTAATGTACTAAAGATTACCCCGAAAAGGATAAGCATCAAACATAAAATCACAAAAAAAACCACTATCATAAGTTCACCTTCTTATGATAATAGTTTTTCCATATTTTTCATGTTTATTCTTTTAAAAATTTTTTTATAAATCACTTTCCTTTTTTTCTTTCTTAACATATAATGTAGGAAGTTAAAGCATATAATTATATGCTTTAAGATACATAAGCTTTTAGGAGCGTGTAAATATGAAAAAAATTTTATTTGAAGGTTGCGCTACTGCAATCGCTACACCTTTTACCGAATCGGGTGTTAATTTTGAAGAATTCGGTCGCTTGATTGATTTTCAAATTGAACAAGGAATTGATGCTTTGGTGGTTTGTGGAACGACTGGAGAATCAGCTACTATGACAGATTTGGAAAGAAAAGAAACGTTTTTATTTGCTGTTAAAAAAGTGGCTAAACGTGTTCCTGTTATTATTGGAACTGGTAGTAATTGTACCAATACTGCCATTACCCTTACTCAATATGCCGAAAGCATTGGAGCGGATGGAGCGCTTGTGGTAACCCCTTATTACAATAAGGCTACACAGAAACGGTCTTATCGAACATTATACGAAAATTGCTTCTAATACGAATTTACCAATCATTATGTATAGTGTTCCAAGTCGAACTGGAGTTAATGTATTACCTAGCACTTGTTTGGAACTTTCTAAAATTTCAAATATTATTGCCATAAAAGAAGCAAGTGGTAATTTATCCCAAGTTGCTGAAATTGCGTCTTTATGCGGTGATAATTTAACAATTTATAGCGGTAATGATGACCAAATTTTGCCTGTTCTTTCCCTTGGTGGAAAAGGGGTTATTTCGGTTCTTTCCAATGTTGCACCAAAGAAAACTAGCAAAATGGTTCATGATTTTCTAGAGGGTCACTTAGAAGAGGCTAAAAAAGCACAATTGGAAGCAATTGGTTTAATAAAAGCTTTATTTTCGGAAGTAAACCCAATTCCTGTAAAAGAAGCATTAAATCTACTTGGCTATTCTTTTGGTATACCAAGATTGCCTTTAACTCCATTATCAAAAGAAAATAGGAGCATTTTAGAACAAGAAATGAAAAAATACGGGGTGTTATAACTCTAGTTATTAAATTAACGATAAAATTTTTAATTAAAATTTTATTAAGGTAAAGACACTCCCTGTTTTTTATGCTATAATAGAAGAGTAAGAATAATTTACGAAAGATTTTTAGGGGATGAATTTTTAGTTATGTTATTACAAGAAGATAAAAAAGAAATTGAAAATCAGACCGAATTTGATTGTATTATACAAGATTTGGTTTCTAATGAAACCGTACAAAAAATGAAATTATATAAACAGCACTATGACACCTCTTGTTTTGAGCATTGTAAACAAGTTGCTTATTATAGTTATTTACTTTGTAAAAAGTTTCACTTAGACTATGTTTCGGTAGCCCGTGCAGGAATGTTACACGATTTATTTTTATACGATTGGCGTCTTCGCCAAAATGGTAGAAAAGGGCTTCATGCATTTACTCATCCACAAACTGCTTTAACCAACGCCTCTAGCCTTTTTACCTTAAACCAAAAAGAAAAAGACATTATTGTAAAGCATATGTGGCCAGTTACCTTTTTTCACTTTCCTAGATATAAAGAAAGCTATATCATTACTTTAGTAGACAAATACTGTGCCATTCAAGAATCGATAAATGCCTATCGTTCTAAAAAGTCAATTCAGAAATTATATCGTTATGCATACGTATTCTTGAGCATGCTTGTTATTTTGAGATAATTAGAAAAAATCATACTCGGGCGACACTTGTCGCCCCTACCTGTTTTTAATTGCATAAAATTATATTTCATAAAAGAAAGGATTTGAAATTGAAATGATAAAAGTATTAATTAATGGATGCAATGGTCGAATGGGTCAAGTTCTTGTAAATGAAATTGATCGTTTCCCAGAATTACTATTAGTCGGAGGATTTGATATTCATGATGAAGGTAAAAATACCTTTCCCGTTTATTCTAATATAAACGATATAAAAGAAAAACCAGATGTCATTATTGATTTTAGTATTCCTGTGTCTACTTTTAATATCTTAAACTATGCAGTAAACCAAAAAGTTCCTATTGTCATTGCTACAACTGGCTTTACAAAAGAACAATTAGAAGAAATCCGAGTAGCCTCTACTCTAATTCCCATCTTTCAATCTTCTAACATGTCATTTGATATTAATTTAATGAAAAAAATAGTAGCCGAAGTTGCTCTTAAACTAAAAGGAACCGATATTGAAATTACCGAAACTCATCATAATCGAAAAGTAGATGCACCAAGTGGTACTGCTATTTTACTAGCCGATGCCATAAATGAAGTTATGGAGGAAAAATTGGAATACAATTTTAATCGCCATGAAGTTCACGAAAAAAGAAAACCAAATGAAATTGGATTTTCTTCGATTCGTGGTGGTAATATTGTTGGAGAACACACTGTACAGTTTTTTGGTGAGCATGAAACGTTTGAAATAAAACATACTTCTTATTCTAGAAATGTATTTGCCGAAGGAGCCTTGAAGGCTGCCATTTTTCTTGCAAAGCAAGAAAACGGCTATTATGGAATGGATGATATGATACAATAAAAAAAGAGATTATTGGGAAAATTGTTTAAAATCCCCAATAATCTTTTTCTTTTATTCATCTCTTGCTGTATTAATCTTTAACAATTTAAATATTTCCACAATTACAATTGGGGCAAATACTAAACACACTACTTCTATGATATTTTCGACAGGTAATGCCCAAATGCTAAATATGTCTCTTAGTGCTGGGATTAGTAAAATGGTTATCATAAGCATTGCTGATACCGCAATTGCTAGAATTAGTTTCATATTATTAAATGGTTTTGTTTTAAAAATTGAATGTTTATTATCTCTTATATTAAACACATGAACTAATTGCGATAAGGCTAATACTGAAAATGCCATGGTTTGACCAATTTCTATTTTTACATGTTCTACATATTCCGGTGTTCCTTGTATATTTGGTGTTGCAAGCCCAATACAAAAAGCAATTAGCGTTAGGGTTCCTATCATAATTCCTTGGTAAATCACTCTCCATACCATACCTTTGGTAAAAATCCCTTTTTTCGTATCTTTTGGTTTACGGTTCATGATGTCTCCATTTGCTGGGTCAAAGGCTAGCGCTAGTGCTGGAAGGGCATCGGTTACTAGGTTAATCCATAGAATATGGATTGGAAGTAGTGGTTCTAGGGCACTTATATTGGTAATTCCAAACCATTTTGCTAGAAGTGGCGTTAGTAGAATTGCTACAAATAGTACAATAATTTCTCCTACATTGCTAGATAATAAATATTGAATTGCTTTTAAGATATTATCATAAATACGTCTTCCTTCTTCTACAGCAGATACGACAGTTGCAAAATTGTCATCGGTTAAAATAACGTCTGCTGCTTCTTTTGCTACATCGGTTCCTACCATTCCCATGGCACAACCAATGTCTGCTGTTTTTAGAGCTGGTGCATCGTTTACACCATCTCCTGTCATGGCAACAATTTCTCCTCTAGCTTTCCATGCTTTTACAATACGTACTTTGTGTTCTGGTGATACTCTTGCATATACTGAATAATTTCGTATGTTTTTGGTTAATTCTTCGTCTGTCATTTCTTCTAATTCGGCTCCGGTTATTGCCTCTTCTTCTTTTTCTAGTATCCCCAATGCTTTTGCTATCGCAATGGCTGTAATTTTATGGTCTCCTGTTATCATAACAGTTTTTATTCCTGCTGTTTTACATTTCTCTACAGCAACTTTTGCTTCCTCACGTGGAGGATCTATCATTCCTACCATTCCCACAAAAATGAGGTCTTTTTCCATGGCTTTCATTTCTTCCTTTTGTGGCATATGGTCTAATTCTTTATAACCAACTGCTAATACTCTTAGGGCATCTTTTGCCATTTCCTTATTGTTCGCTTGAATTTGTGGTTTGAAACTCTCTAAATCTTCCTTAATTTCTCCATTTATTTGATATTTTGATGAACACGATAATAACTCATCTACTCCCCCTTTGGTGTATACTAAATATTTTTCCCCCACTTTATGCACTGTGGTCATTAATTTTCGGTCTGAGTCAAATGGAATTTCTTCTACACGTGGCATTTGTTCAAATACACTTGGTTCAAATTGTAGCCTAAATGCCATATCTACTAAGGCGGTTTCTGTTGGGTCTCCTTTTAGGGTTAAATCTTTATCTACTTTGGTATCATTACAAAGCATGCTTGCAAGCACTAATGTTTTTGCTTCTTCTTTTACCTCACTAATATCTTCTAAATTTAGTATGGTATTATTATAATACACTTTTTTTACGGTCATCTTATTTTGTGTTAGAGTTCCCGTTTTGTCGGAACAAATTACGGTTGCACTACCCAAAGTTTCCACTGCTGGCAGTTTTTTAACAATCGCATTTTTCTTTACCATTCTTTGTACTCCAATGGCAAGAACAATGGTAGATACAGCAACCAATCCCTCTGGAATGGCTGCTACTGCTAAGCTAACGGCCGTCATAAACATATGGATTGGTTCTTTTCCATAGAAAAGTCCGATTCCAAAAATAACAGCACAAATCACTAATGCGGCAATTCCTAGCGTTTTTCCTAAACTATTTAGTTTTTCTTGTAATGGAGTCGTGGTTTCTTCGGCGCTATCTAACATACCTGCAATTTTTCCTACCTCGGTATTCATTCCGGTTTCAACAACAATTCCTTTTCCTCTTCCATAGGTAACTAAGCTAGAAGAAAATAGCATATTGGTTCTGTCTCCAATTCCTACCTTTTCTTCTTTTATTTCGTTTATTTGTTTTTCCACTGGAACCGATTCTCCCGTTAAGGCTGATTCTTGTGATTTTAAGTTGACTGCTTCGATAATTCTTAAATCTGCTGGAATAAAGTCGCCAGTTTCTAGTACCACAATATCTCCTGGCACTAGTAGTTTCGAAGCAATAACCTCCATTTTTCCATCTCGAATGACTTTCGAAGCATGGTCGCTTAATTTTTGCAAAGCTTCTAACGACTTTTCTGCTTTTGACTCTTGCGCCACTCCAATAATCGCATTTAAAATGACTACAATTAAAATAATAATGGTATCCGTAATACCTTCTCCTTCGGATACTCCAACAATACCAGATACAATGGCTGCTACAATTAAAACAATAATGGTAAAATCCTTAAATTGCTCTAAGAACTTTTGAAATAAAGATTTCTTCTTTTTAGCTTTTAATTCATTTAACCCATATTCTGCCTGTTTTTCCTGTACTTGTTTTTGTGTTAAGCCCTGTTCTAAATCTGTTTGCAATTCTTCTACTGTTTCCGTCACTGTTTTTGAAAACCAATTTTTCTCCAAAACACATCTCTCCTATCTTTTCTTTATTTTTACTTACTCCCGCAAAATTATACAAAAATGGCGGGACTTTTAAATAAATTTTTTAACAAAAAAACTTATCTAAAAGTCTCGCCCACTTATCTTCATAAGCTTGCTAACCAGATATTTCTATCGCGCCTGTTGATTAGCAATCCATTGGCTACTCCCTTTTAATATACGTTGGCAGGGGTACTAAGACTCGAACTCAGACTTGTGGTTTTGGAGACCATCGTGCTAACCATTGACACTATACCCCTATGTGATTTATAAATATTATATTAGCACAAAATCCATTTTGTTGCAAGTACTTTGGAAAATTATTTTTAGAGAACTTAAATTTAAAAGTAAATGCTCCCCAATGGGAAGCATTCGTCTTTTAATGAAGGCTTGAAAAGTACATTATTAAAAAACCGCAAATCAAATCAACTATTACTCCTATAGCAATAATTGCAAGCTCTATTGCACTGTCTTTGGCTGGTAGCAGCCTAACAACAATAATAGAAACAACACTCATTGCTATTAAGCATATGGTCAATATTAGTTCTGCTCTGCTTATTTTTTCATCACATTTTTTTGACACAGCATCGCTGTACCAGGTTTCTTTATTAATGCTCTTGTAAATTTTACGAGTGATAGCTGTAATGACTATAACAATAAGCAATATCAGTATTATTATAATAGCTACTATTAAAACATACCGCTCTTTTTCCTCCATTTCCATTAAAAGTGCCATCATTTCTCTCATGATCCTTTCCTCCTTGTTGTTTTTATGATTCACAATTACAGTTTTAATATATCAATCATATCATGTTTACATAATTTTGTCAATAGCAACATAAAATAATTTGGTGCGAACAACGTAGATATCTACAACTTTTTTCACACCCTTAATGATTGATACAAATATCAATCAATTTATTAAAGTATATTATATATTTGATAAATTGCAATATAATTATAACAAAATTTAATAAAAAGTCACCACCTCCGAAGAAGTGGTGATTTTGGATAATCTGTTATGTTAATAGATTATCCCTGAGTTTCAGTCTGCATCTGTGCATTCAGACGACAGTATTTCTTGTATCTTGCCTGTTCGCAATCAGCCGAAGATTTCCAACCTTCATAGTCCTTTTGAGCCCTACGAACCTTACTCTTAACTTCGGTCAGTTCGTCAGTTGCCTTTTTAAGTTGTCTCTTCAATTCTTCCAGTTCTTCCTCTTTCCGACGAATGGCAGAGCGATACTCATTTTCTGCCCTTTTGGCTGCGGAACGATACTCATAATATTCCTGCTCCTTTTTTTTAGCCATAGAACAATACTGCTCATAATCACCCTGATAACTCATAATTGAACCTCCTAAATTTTTCTTGTTTAGAGTAACACTGCAAACACAAGGTTCGCTAGTACAGGCACTTGACCCATATTGTTTTTAGTATATCATATTTACATAAATTTGTCAAAAAACTATTGACATCATCACAAAATGATTTGGTGGAGGCGAGGAGAGTCGAACTCCTGTCCAATTATTCTTTCATATTCGCTTCTCCGAGTGCAGTTTGTTATTTGTTTTCCCAATATTATTCATTAACAAACAAACGGATGATATTGGTAGCTTCGTTTTTACCCACTATTTTTGAAGCAAAAAATAGTTTTGTTTCCTACTGTTTTGACACCTTTTATAAGCCGTAGGTATTCCTATAAAACGTGTAGCCGCGCTTAGGCAGCTAATGCTACTTCGTTATTTCTAGCGTTTATATTTAATTTCTCGTTTTTTTAAGTGGATCCTACGAGAAGCCACTACTCGCTACGGATACTGCTAAATAACTGTCGAAACCAATTACGCCCCCATATAGCACTATTTCATTATACAACACTTCTGTCTTTTTTACAAGGAATTTTACTTGACTTTTTCATTTTATTGTTTTATAATAGTTTCGAATACAACTTGTGGGAGTTTGTATGTTTTGGGCTACATTTATTTTGATTGGAGGAATCAAAAATGAATCGTAGCTTTTTTAAACCCTTTTTTCTTTATTTTATAATTATCACCCTATGTTGTATCTTCTTTGTTCCTGTTTATTCTTATTATCCAGAATATTTTACCAATACTTTGGATTTCACTTTATTTGACCCTTCTTTAGAATTTATTTGGCCAATTCCTGGATATACTACCATTACTTCCCCTTATGGCAAACGAACCTCTCCTACCGCTCGGCGCCTCTTCTTTTCATAAAGGAATGGATATTGGAGCTCCCGAAGGCACGAAATTATATGCCGTTTGTGATGGTGAAATTACTTTTGTAGACTTTTTGGGCGGTGGCGGTTATACCATTACCCTTTCCAAAGATAATCTAAAAATTACCTATTGTCATGTATCTCCTAATTTTCTCGTTTCGGTTCGGTGATTTTGTAAAAAAAGGACAACATATTGCTAATGTTGGTCCAAAAAATGTATATGGCATTCCCAATAATCCATATAAAGATAAAGACGGGAACCCAACCAATGGCGCTACTACTGGTTGCCATTTGCATTTAGGAGTTCGAATGGATGGACAATATACCAATCCTTTAAACCTATTCCCAATCGAAATGATACCATAAAAAGAGAGGTCGCCCTCTCTTTTTACATATCGTCGTCTTCTTCATTATCTTCTTCTATCTCATCGGTTACCACTTCAACTTCTTCTACCTCTTCCTCATGTCCGCAACCACCACAGCTTCCACAATGACCACCACATTCGTCTTCGCCTTCTTGGTTCCAGTCAAGCTCAATGGTATTATGGCATTCTGGGCATTCCACTTCTTTTATATCACTACCAATATCCGATACAAATTCATGGTTACAATATGGACATACAATTTCAAAATCATATTCTTCTTCACTTACAAATAGTTCTTTTTCCATATTGTTTAGTGCCATTTCTAATTCTTGTTGCTTTTTTTCTAGCACTCTTTGGTTTTCTACTACTTGATTTACTCTTCTTTCACTAAGGTCCATTACTTTGTTTAATTCATTAATGTATAACATAGAAATATCTGCAATTTGTTGTTTTAGAAAATTTAGTAACTCCTCATCGGTAATTCTTTCCTCAATCTTTGCAATAATTGCATTAAAATCTTCTTGTAGTTTTGACATGATTTTCAATCTTCCTTCCTAAATTAAACTCTTTCCATATATTCACCAGTTCTAGTATCAATTTTAATCACATCACCAATATTGATGAATAATGGCACACTAATTTCATACCCATTTTCAAGGGTCGCTGGTTTTCCAGAAGTGGTTGTGGTATTTCCACTAAATCCTGGTTCGGTATAAGTTACTTCTAACTCTACAAACATTGGTGGTTCGACTGCAAATACATTTCCTTTAAACGATAGAATTTTAACACTCATGTTTTCTTTTATGAATTTTAAACTATCACCTAGTTGTTCTTTATTTAGTGGAATTTGCTCATAGGATTCATTATCCATAAAATAATATAAATCACCATCATTGTATAAATATTGCATTTCTCTTTTTTCAATTTCTGCTCCTGGATATTTTTCAGATGGATTAAATGTTTTTTCTAATACTGCTCCTGAAATTACATTTTTTAATTTGGTACGAACAAAAGCTGCTCCCTTTCCTGGTTTTACATGTTGAAATTCAACAACCTTGTATACATTTCCTTCCATTTCAAATGTCGTTCCATTTCTAAAATCTCCTGCCATATATACTTCTGCCATTTCATTTCCTCCTTATTATTTCATTATTGTTTCTATTTTATACCAATTTTATGATAAAATCAATATTTTTTTAGCATTTTGTGATTAACTCTTAAAATAAATGTACCTTCGTATAAGATTTTGCAATAAATCTTATACGAAGGCTTTGTACATTATAACTTTATTCTTCATCTACAAAGTTAAATTCGTCTTTGAATTTTTCTTTGAACATTTCAAATACGGTATTTAATACTTCTTCGTCATCTACGCTAACATAAGATTCTTCCTCTTCATTTTCGGTATCTTCTACTCTTAAGATAACAACTTCTCCAACTTCATCTTCGTTTTCTGCTTCATCTACTGGCAATAATACAACATATTCTTCTCCATCTAATTCTACTAAGTCTAAAAACTCAAATTGAACTTCTGCTCCACTTTCATCGTTTAGTACAATGATATTATCTACTTCCTCCTCTGGGATATTATTTTCTTCATCCATCTTTCTTTTCTCCTTTCAAATTATTGTATTTTAAGTGTATTTCTACAACATTGATAACTTTTAGTTAGTATTAACTTAAATTTCACTCAATATACTGTTATCTCTTATTTTTCTTTTTATTCATATACATTTCTAATATGTATACCGCAGAAATGGTATCTACTATATCTTTTTTCTTATGTTTGTCAATTTCTAAAAAATTCATTGTTTTATGAGCCGCAACGGTGGTTAGTCTTTCATCCATTTCTACAACTTTTACGTGATGAAACTTACAATTTAATTTGTGAATAAATTGTTTTGTTACTTCTACCCTATCTGAACTTCCTCCATCTAACAAATATGGCATGCCAATTACCATGGTATCAATTTCGTATTGGTTCATGATTTCTTCTAAACGCTTTAATACGATTTTATCCTTTCCATTATGATGAATAGTTTCTAACCCTTGTGCTGTAATTCCGAAGGGCATCTGAAATGGCTAATCCTACTCTTGCATCTCCATAATCAATTCCTAAGGTTCGCATTTTATTCATCTAATCCTATATAATTTTTTACCATTTTTTCTAATAACTCATCTCTTTCTAATAAACGAATTAAATTTCTTGCATCTTTGTGAGATGTAATATAGGTTGGGTCACCTGATAAAATATAACCAACAATTTGATTAATTGGATTATACCCTTTTTCTAATAAAGCTTGATAGACGGTTTTTAAAATTTCTCTTGCACGTACATTTTTGTCCTTTTCTACCGTAAAACTCATTGTTTTGTCCATATCCATAATGATACCTCCTTTATTTTTTATAGATTATTGATATCGCTTTCTGTCTTGTTCGCATTATCTAAATATTCTTCTAGCTTTTTGGTTACATTTTCAATGGCTGTTCCTTTATAATAGGTGGTTAATACAAAATTTAATTTTGCGCTAACATATCTTGTTTTTTCATTTTTCTTAGCCTTTTCTACCGCTTCTTCTATTTCGATATCTTCCATATTATTTTTTAAATCTTGTATAAATTCGGTGGCACTTTGTAAATCAACACCAGAAAAGACAATGGCAAACTTAGGTCCCATATATCTTACAAAGATGTATTCTGAAGAAATACTATCTCTAATATAGGAACTTATTTCTGTAATCATATCGTTTCCTGTTTCTCTGTTATATTTTTTATTAATTTCTTCTAAGTTGGTAATTTTAAACATACATACTGTTGAAGTATCGTATTTATCAATGATTTTCTTACCTTTTCCATAAATATATTCTGCAGAGGGAAGTTCTGAAAATTGGTCTTTTCTTGCAATATTTTCTACTGTATTTTGGTAAGATATGGTTTTATACACCGCAATAATGTTTTCTTTTACTACTTCTAAAATGGTAGTATCAATTTTATCAAATGCATGTGCTTCTCCACTTTCTAAAACCCAATACCCAATATAAATATTATCAATATACAAAGGGAAAAACATGGCTGATTTTGCTCTTCCAAATTCCATGGTTTGGTATGGTAGTCTTTCTCCTTCATGGTTTACCGTAACATATTTTGGCATTGCAGTTTGAATACTATCTTTAAAAATATCTTGTGTATGAAGACTTCTTAAGGCTTCCCAATGTTGCTGTTGCACATTAGAGGCTTTAATTACATATTCTGCTCCATCAAACATAACAATGGTAGAATATTTAATATTATATTTTTCAATCACAATTTCATTAATTTTTTCAATCTTCTCATCTACGGTAGAATATTCTCCAATTGTATTCATAAAATCTTGTAATACATTTAATCCAGTAATTTTTTGATTAATGTTATCAAAATTACGAATACGTTTATAAATGATAACATTGTATACCATTAATGCTATTATAATAACAACTAGTAGTATTAGTACATATGTCACTTTTTTCACCTCATTTTACTATTTTATCAATTTTGAAAATAAATTATTCATTTTCTGTGCCAGCTGAAAATTTTGCTTTTTTCGAATAATCATCCACTGGCTTATATTTGTTGTTTAGTAATGGATATACCATATTACCTAAGTCTTTTAATGCAATCATGAAGTTTTTGTCATATCCATTTAATGTTATTTTGCAGTTTACTAAGCCTTCTATGTATTTTGCATATACCTTGTCATTATATGGAATATTAATATATTTTACGGCATCCTTATTAAATAATTCTGTCATAAATGACATGGATGGGTCATTATAAAATGCCATTCCGCCAATAACGATTTTTGAATTTAATCCTCTTACTTTGGTATATTTATTCACAATAATTTTTAGTTTTTCTTGTTCTAATACATTCTTTGCTTTGATATCTCTCAAAAATGCTGTTAATGGTTGAATGGTTAAAATATCCATACTTTGCACTAAGTATATTTCTTGTGATTTTTCAAAATATTCTACTGGTGTATGAAAGTCACAGTCAATTAATACAAGCGAATGATTCTTCACAAGTGTTGCTAATATTGCTTCTTTGTTTTCATATTCTTCTCCTGAAGGTAATGAAGTATATACGGTTAAGTTATTGTTTACTTTAATACCAGAGGCTACGTCATTTTCAAGGTTTTCCATGCAATTAGTAGCAATTCTTCTTAGTTCTTCTTCATTTTTGGTATAGATAAAATAAGCATTTTTATTTTTTGTCATATCTAGTATAGCGGTATTAATTCCCATAGAAGAAAATAGCTCTGCTAAGTTATTTACTAGGAAAGAGGTACCATTTTTGGTGGTTCCTACAAAAGAAACAATTTTCTTTTCTTTTGTTAGTAAACTTTCAATATTAATACTTGGCGCACTTTGTTTAATAATTCCATTTGGATAAGCAACATTTTCTGAAGCATGGTAAGAAGTGTTTGGCTCTTCTTGGCTTACTTCTTCTTCAAAACCTGGTAATGTATCTAGTTCTTCTATTTTTGGAATTTCTTCAAAATCTTCCATTCCTGGTAAGATGTTTTCTTGTGCTGTTGTTACTGGTGCTTTTTCTTCATCTAAATCAAATAGATTTACATTTTGATTTCCTTCTGGAAGTGGATTTTTTCTTGGCCTTCCTCTGCCTCTTTTTGGCATTTGTGCTTTTAACTTTTCTTCTTCGGTAAGCACTTTTCTTGGTCTTCCTCTTCCTCTTTTTACTGGTTCTACAACTGGTGGTTTTTCTTCGCTTTCATCTAATTCGAACATATTTACTTGGCTTACTGGTGTTTGGTTTCTTTCGTCCACAGCCGAATTTGCTGATGACGCCAATATTTCCGCATTTTCTTCTTGTGTTGGTTCTTGTCTACTTTCCATTTTTCTTGTTTTTTCTTCTTTCATTGGTTCTAGTTTGCTTTCTACTTTTCCTACTGGTTTGGTATTTATTTTCTTTACTTCTTTTGCTCCTACTGCTGATGGAACAATCACTGGTTTGGTTGGTTTTGATTTATTTAACTGATTTTCAATAAAATCAATCCTTAGAGCATCTTCTTTTTTGGTTGGCGTTTTGGTTATTTTTACACTTGTGGTATTTCCTGCAAATGCCATTACTTGTTGGTATTTACTAGAATCTCTTTCTAAAACGGCTCGTACACTTAATGGTAAAAATTTAACAATGATTTTTAATTGTGCATCCGTATATTGTGAAGCAATATTATCAAAACTTTCTACATATGCTTCTTCGTTTTTTCCAAGTTTGCGGTAATGGGCACGAATGTTTTGAATTTCTGCTTCGCTTACGGTATCTTCCGCTTCTGCTTGGTAATTTACATCTTCTGATTCTATTTTATAATAAATTTTAGCTTCTTTTTTGGTACGTGGTTTTCGAATTAATTTACATACTTCTTCAATGCTTCTATCTTGTCCTAATAAAGCATTATAAATTCCAATTCCAAATAATTTTACTAATAGTTGTTCTGATTTTGTACGACGGTCAGAACAAATCAAAATAATAGGAGTATCTTCCCCATTATTATCGGTTGCTTCATCACTAATATTATCTAATTTTTCAAATAAGAAACGATCAATTGCTTCATAATCATTATTCGCAAATGGCTCTAAATCTTCACTTATGATAATCCTATCATAAGTTTTATCCCTTTGTATTTCTTTTTGTATTGCATTAAAGTAATATACATTTTTATAAGAGATAATCTCTTTATAATCCTTTTGATATTTTTTTACAATCGAATCTGATATTGTTTCATTACTAACTGCAAATAATACTTTCATTCGTAACTCCTCCAAAATAATTAATTTCTAAAACCTTTTACCACAATAGCAAATACGAGTGGTAATACTTGGCATATCACAAACACGGTAACAAATCCAACAATTAAGAATAAACCTCTATCATGTACATCTAATTTACGAATACCAATTACATATTGCCAAATAGCTCCTACTGCAATTCCAATAAAGCAAAGTGGTATACTATAAATACGAACTTTGTTTAGTAAATATGCTGTAAAGCCATATGTTTCAGAACCATAACTTTCCGTATAATCTTTTAGCTCATTTAATTGTTTTTCTTTTATTTCAATAATTTGTCCTGCTGTTGATTCTTTTAATGCATTATCATTACTAGCATTTACTACTCCTACGGAAAGTATGCTTAGCATGATAAAAAAAGCAAGTACTATCTTTTTCATCTTCGACTTTTTCCCCTTTCTCATACTGTTCCATTTTTCCATTCTTTTTTACTTTTAATATCATACAATACAATTCAAAAAATAGCAAGAATTTCTTAAAAACTTTTTTATAATCTGTTATATAAATATTCCATCCATTTATACACCCCATTTGCCCAATTTTTATCCGAAGCATATCTTTTATTAACAGCTTGTAAGGTTTGTCCATTATAATATTTTCCGGTTGCAACTTCCCCTCCATACAATTTCGTTCCTGCTGGATTTAAATAATATTTCATAAACACACGTCCTAATAAGTCAATTCCCTCTGCATGAGTAGCAAAGTTATAAGCACTGCCACTTGGGTTTCTATCATACGCTCCATAGCCAAATAGATTATTTTTGGTGGTCGCTAGTTTGGAAGTTCCCCAGTTACTTTCATGAATGGCAACAGCTGCTACAAATACGCCGTTTATTTTATATTGCTTTTCAATATAATAAAAATATTGTGCATTATTTTGTAAAATTCGATTACTATCCTGAGAATTATTAGATAATACCTTTTTAAATTGCTCTAAGGTAAATCCACTTGGGGTATTTAATTTCATGTTTTTACTAAGTTTGGCAAGTAATTGCGATTTGGTATAACCTCCAGCACCTGCCTCGTCTTGTGGTGCATTTGGATTAATATATGTTACACAGTCCTTCTTTACCCAACCAGAATAATTTCCGTAGGCTATTTTGTACCAATCATTTCCTATTTGTAATATTTGCACACTATCCTTTTGTTTTAACACATATACCCTTTCTGACCCCTCTGATTGTTCACGTCTTACATCTAATGTATGTGATGTTACATACACGGTATCTCCTTTTTTTACTTTATAATTACTCTTATAATTCGCAGTTCCTACTAAAACAATACGGTCAATGGAAGATGTCGTCACTTTGGTTCCTACTGGCTCTTCTTTCACAAGCTCTCCATTTTCAAATACTTTTTTGGTAATTTGTTGTTGTTTTCCCATTTTTCCTTCTTGTAATACCTGTAACGTATCTTTGGATAGTTCTTCACTATTTTGATAAGTAGTGGTATATTCTAAATCCACTTCCTCTACTACAATTTGTTCTTCTTGTTTTTTTCTATTTTGTTCAATGGTATTATCAAAATCGATGTCTGAGGTTTCCATTTTTTTATATTGTTTGGTTACTTCATTTGCCATTTTTATCTCTCCAGAAACGGCATACGAAATCTTGCTATTTATCGTTTTATTCCACACAAAAGCAATGCTCGTAATCACTAGCATAATTAAAATTAATTTAATATGTAAATAATTCTTTTTCTTATTGTTTTCTTCATTTTTTGTCGTCATTTGTAATCACCTAACACTATTCTACTGTTTTTCTTGTTTTTTGTCAATTTCAATTTTTGGAAAAAATACATTTCTACTTGCTTATCTTTTCTTTTTGTATTATAGTTAGGATATTAAAAAATTCATGGAGGTTTCTTAATGAAAAAACGTCACGCAAAAACAAAATCGAAATTTGTGCTTTTTATTTTAATTATCCTCATCATTAGCTTGTTTGTTGGTTTTATTGTTTATGAACTTGAGGTACAAAAAAAGCAACGCTCTTCTTCTAACAACCAAGCACCAAAAAAGAGTGATACTTTTCAAATTCGTAAAATCATGTTATTTAGTAGTGCAGATGCTATTCAAAATGAAGCTACCAATAAGTCTACTTGGAATGTGAATGTGTCACAATTTACGGATATGGCAATCTATATTGACAATCATTCTGAAAATGGATTTAGTAGTAAAAATACAATTTCTCAGTTATATATTGATAACATACAATACCCACAAATGCCTACTCTTGGTACTCCATTTTTGTATTATAAAAACCAAAATGATTTTGGAAAATTAAGTTTTACTGAAGAAAATAACATACAAGATACTTTACATTTTGAAATTCTACCTTATGAAAATGAACGAAATTATGAAAAACCAGAAATATACGACACAAGCTTTTCTCCTATTTGCCTAGGATTTGTGAATAAGGACATTAAAACCAATTTTATTATTACCAATATAGAAGAACCACTTCGCTATGATGGTAGTTTATTAAAACGTTGCAATATTGGTTTAACTCGTATTAACTGTACGCTTTCGTTTGATATTCATATTATAAACCAAGCAAATGAACATTTCAAATCGACTGTTACACTTGAAATTCCTTTAAAAGATATTTCTTCTGAAAATACGATTTATGATGGATTTGTAAAACAAGAAATCATGGATGTAGAGGATTTTGCGTTTTATGTACAACAATAAAGGGATAGATAAATAATCCCTTTATTGTTGTATACTCTATATATTTACTTGTGTTTCTACTTTTGGTGAAAATACAATTGTTTCTATTTTACAAATTCATAATTATCAGTTGGCAATTTTGCCCCACTTCTTTTTAGTAGTTCAAATGCTTCAAATTTTCATCTTATCTTTAAAAAATATAGTTAAGTCATTATTCTCTTCATATGCACATAATGATGAGCCATTGTCATACAAAGGGCATAACTCATTGAGCCAATATTTCTTACTAATTTTAAAGATAATGTTGACAATGTAAAACCAATTACTGGAACTAGTGAACTTTATCATAATTTCTTACTATAAAAAAATATATAATAATACATATGCATATTTTTCTAGTCCCGCTAATTTCCCATTTTTTATCTAATTCTACTTTTTTATCTCTCTTTAATTTTTATTTTGGGTCTAAAGTAAAATCAATTGGTAAAATATATAAATATGATTATTATAAAACCTTCAACGTATCCTAGTGCTATTTTTTGCCTCCTTGACTAATTGTAATCTTTATTTTTCTTTTTTATAAATACTTTCACAAGATTTACAAGTAATTCTCATTTCATAGCTAGTTACTTTTTTATCTAATATTGTAATTAAAGGCTCACTATCTTTTGGACAGCAAAATCTATTTTTTATAATAACTAGTTCATCATTACAATTTTGACCTACCTTACTATCTTCAAAATCTAATATTGCACTACCTTGACTTCCACAATTACATTTATATTTTAATTCTAATTTATCATAAGTTGAATAACATAAATAACCTATATTTTCATTGCATTTATCACAATACATCCACCCACCATAATTAGTCGCTAATCTTGTATTTACTAATTCTTTATTTTTTAATACTCTTGCCATAGCTTTATCCCCTCCTCAAAATTATAGCTTTACTATTTTGCAATGAATCTATAAATAGCATAAACTATCTTGTGTTTTGATTATATCATAAAAGATACATAAAATTCAACTAATCATTTACCTTTGTATGAGTTTTTTTCGTTGGGGAACTCCCTAGATTTCAACATTTTTAAGCTCT
>CAOJHH010000021.1 GCA_948436025.1 uncultured Clostridium sp.
GGTAAGGCACCAGACTTTGACTCTGGCATGCGCTAGTTCGAATCTAGCCAGCCCAACCAAAAGCAATAGTTTAATAGACTATTGCTTTTTTTATGAAAAACAAAAATTAGCACCAATAGAAAGAGAAGATTTTGTTGTAGTAGAAGGAAGATTGTTTAGCTAAACTAAAAGAAGTAAGTATTAAGGACTTACTTCTTTTTTTCTCCTAAACGGAATTAAGAACAATGCACCAAGGATGATTGGTAGATAGAAGGTATACATTCTCCAAAATAAAATAGAGATATGAATCGTGCCTTCTCGAAAGATAGAGTTAAAAATTAGTAAAAAACCGCCTTCTGCACCTCCACCAGAGCCGGGAGTAGGGATGAAAGTCATAAGCATTAATAAAAAGGCTTGAGCAGGGATAATGGTAAATAGGCTAACACCGCTATTTCCAAAAGCACGATATACCATATAGGTGATAGCATAGTAAAAAAGAGATTGAATACTAGCAGCTATAAACATTTGAAAAATCACTTTTTTTTGTTTTCTCATTTCATTAAATTGTTCATTAAAATTGGCAAAACTGCTAGATAGGTTTTCAATTTTTTCTTCTACATGCTTCAAAATATGAAGTTTCCCAAGTAAACGAATAATAGGTTTTACCATAGCAAGTGCTAATGTTTGATTAATACCAATTATGAAAATAAAAACAATTGCAAATATATTTACACAAAAACCAACAATGGCAAGCAAAAAGAAGTTACTCATTAAAGATTGAAAGTAATTCCATTGAAATAGAGTAACAATTAAAGTAAAAACAACAAGAGCAGTTTGCGAAATAACAAATTTTACGGAAAAAATAGAAAAAGCATCACTTACTCTTCTACCGTCTTTTTGCATATAATAGGCCTGCATCGGCTGTCCACCAGAACAAAAAGGAGTAATATTATTAAACAATTGTCCAATCATCATAATACGTAATGACATCCAAAACGTTTGGGTGGGATATAGTTTTTTAATAGGAATATGAAGGCAGATTGCTTCACTAACCCACGAAAGTAGCATACAAACAAGACCTGCTACTACCCAAGCATAATTCACAGATTGCAATACTAGTAAAATATTATGAATGCCATCAACCATAACCATATAAATAAAAAGTCCGATAAAAATAGCAACAATTAGAATAATATTAAAAAAAGTAAATCTTTTATCTTTCGACTTCTTAACTTGCTTTTCAAAAGTATCAATATTTTCTTCCAAAACAAGAACCTCCTAAATCTTAACGTTATTATAAAACTTGTTTTTTGATGTGTCAAATTAAGAAATTATTAATATGAAAAGTTCCTATCATTATGATAGGAACTTTTTAGATATGCGAATAAGAATAAAGCAATTATTTTGCCTAGATGGGGTACACTGCATGGTACTTACAATAACGTATCCAAGATCTGCCAATACAGAGTGGAGTAATTCTAAATTGATATTAGTATCAACATAGAAACTCGGGGGAATAAATTTATAATTCTGTTGAATTGCATCTAAAGTACCAATTACATCATTGATGGAAGGATTAGCCCGATATTGATTTGCTAATTTAATCCACATTTCCTTAGATATTTTTTCTCTGTAATTAATAAAAAGAGAGAAGAAATCCCTTGTTGATTGGTAACACGTTCACTGCATATAAGAGAATATCCTATATCAGACAAAATGCATTTCGTTAATTCAGGATCATGATCACCAATAGAGAAACCATTCGGGAGACCGTTCCATTTTTGAAAATGACTTTCTAACTCAGCTATAATACTAAGAGCTCTAGCATTATTCTCGTACCGTTCTCGTAATTCTTTCCACATCCTTTTTATACCTCCTGATATTTTTATAATATTAGTGTATCACAAAATCAGTAAAAATCCAATACTTAAAAAAGGCTTATGAAAATAATATAAATTATATCACAAATGTATACAAAAAGCAAAATTGGGAAATACTGTATGCAAAGGAGAAAATTATGAGAAAAAAAGCGTTTCTAATAAATATGGTATTCATTCTATGTCTTTTTGGAATTTTTTGTACCACTTCAGAAGCATCGGTAAAAAAGGATGGAATTGAAAACTTTCCGACTTCTTATCAGCCTTATTTACAAGAATTAAAGAAAAAACATCCTTATTGGGAATTTACAGCATTATATACAGGAATTGATTGGAATTATGCAATATCACAAGAATATCGAAACGATAAAAATTTAGTACCATTATCGTATAGTGATGCATGGAAATGTACCGATCCTCGGAATTTATAATGTGGAAATTGATAAAGGTTGGGTAAATGCCTCAAAAAGAGCAGTAGAATATACAATGGATCCAAGAAATTTCTTAAATGAAGTACGAATTTTTCAATTTGAAAAATTATCCTATGACCCAAATGTAAACAATCAAGAAGGGGTGGAAAAAATACTATATGGTACTGAATTTTATAATAGAGCCGTTAGTTACCGAACCCACAGTGGTCAAGTCGTTAATATGCAAGAAAAATATTCAGACTTAATATGGGAAGCAGCGGTATACTCTGGTGTAAGTCCTTATCATCTAGCCTCAAGAATTAAACAAGAAGTAGGACCATTTATTACTCATAACTCCATTAGTGGAACAGTAGCAGGGTTTGAAGGCTATTACAATTTCTATAATATTGGAGCAACTAGTTCAACAGAACCCTTAGGAGCCATTAAAAATGGCTTACAATTTGCTAAAGATGGAAAGGGAGCTTCCGAAGAGGTAAAAGCTAATCTATTAATTCCTTGGAATGACCCACGAAAAGCCATAAAAGGAGGAGCAGTTTTTATTGGAAGTAGCTATATTGCAGTAGGACAAAACACATTATATTTACAAAAATTTGATGTAAATGATGATAGAGGACCAAACCTATTTTGGCACCAATATATGACAAACTGTTTAGCTCCTTATAGCGAATCAAGTGGAATTTACAAAGCCTATCAGTCCAACGGCATGTTAAATTCTTCGATACGATTTATTATTCCCGTTTACGAAAATATGCCAAAATATATGACCGATAGCCCAAACATTGCAGAATCCGACTATGTAGCAGATAATACCAAAATGTATGCAGACAT
Source organism: uncultured Clostridium sp. (assembly GCA_948436025.1). GTDB lineage: Bacteria > Bacillota > Clostridia > TANB77 > CAG-508 > RGIG8482. The sequence goes on from CAOJHH010000021.1 coordinate 3,116, forward strand.
AACAGGAAACTTAAACGTTCGTACAGGACCATCGACTTCTTATGAAATTATAACAGGAATTGACCGTAATGTAAAAGTTACTAGAATTAAAAAGGGAGTACAAAATGGAGAAAGATGGGATAAAATTGAATTATCAAATGGAATGGTAGGATACGTGTTCCAAAGCTATTTAAAAGAAGTACCACCACCAACCATTACCGATATTAAATTGAGTATAGAAAACACAACCATCCAAAAAGGAAGTAGTAATGTGATACAAATTGCCATTACACCACAAGATGCAACCGAAGAGATTCTATGGGAAACGAGCAATGAAAATATTGTAGGGGTAGACAAAGGTACGATTATCGGATTTACCTCAGGAACTGCAACCATTACGGCAAAAACAAGTGATGGAAGAGTAAGTAGTAGTATTGATATTACGGTATACTCAAAAGTAACCGATGTGGTACTAGACAAGGAAAATGTTACCTTACTAAAAGGAAATAGCCTAAAACTTTCTGCTAACGTCTTACCAGAGGATGCGACAAATAAGGAAATAATATGGAGTAGTGAGGATAATCGTATAGCAAGTGTTGTAAATGGAGTAATCACCGCAAATGAGGAAGGAACGACAACAATTGTTGCCAAAGCAAAAAATGAAGAGATAAAAGCACGATGTAATGTAACCGTAAAAGCGTTAAGTGAGGAGGTTAGCCTAGAATTTGACTCATCTCTTCGTGTAGAAGCAGATGAAATAAGTAAATTGGATATCAACCAATCAAGCGTAAAAGAGGTAAAAGAGTTAATTAACACAAATTTAGGTATGGAATTTTACAACGCACAAAACGAACCATTAGGGGAAGAAGATAAAATAGGAACTGGTTCAAAATTAGTTTTAAAAAATGACCTAGATGAAACCGTATATGAATATACATTTATTATCTATGGTGATGTGAATGGAGATGGAGAAATTAACTCCTTAGATGTGCTAATTATTCAAAAACACATTTTAGAAACAAAACCAATAACAGGAATTTTCTTAAAAAGTGGAAACACTTCTAAAAACGGAAATTTACCATCTTCGTTAGATGTATTAAAAATCCAAAAACACATCCTAGAAATGAAATTCATTGAACAATAAAAAAATGCAGTAAAAAATATTGCATAAAAACCGAAAGGAGAATGATGATGAAAAGAAAAATCATGTATACAATATTATTTATATTCCTATTCTTAGGGATATCTAGCATAACCTCACACGCAGCAGGAAGCATTCGTTTAAGCTCAAGTAAATCAAATGTTACGGTAGGAGAAGAATTTAACATTAGTGTAAACCTATCAGGTGCTTCTGTTGCAACACTAACAAGCCGAGTCACAATTGATACAAGCAAAGTAGAATATGTATCAGGACCAGCAAATACGAATTTTTCAAATGGTAGAATTATCTACACATGGACAGACCCAACCCGGAGGAGCAAATCCCAAAACCGATGGGACAATAGCTACCTTTAAAGTAAGAGCAAAAACCGCAGGAACGGCAAGCTTTAGTGTTAGTGGAGATTTTTACGATCCAGATGAAAACCCAGTAAAACCAAGCTTTTCTGGAACGAGTGTTACCATAAAAGAAAAAGAAACACCACCACCAGTTACCGAACAACCAACTCCAACACCAACTCCCACTCCAACACCAACGCCAACACCAACGCCAACACCACCAACCACAGGAGGTTCTACAGGAGGAAGTACTACCAACAAACCAAGTGGAGGAAATACAGGAAGTAGTACAACAAAACCAAGTGGAGGTACCACAAGTGGTGGAAGCACTACTACTACGAGTAGTAACGCAAACTTAAAAGAACTACACTTAAGTGTAGAAGGACTAAGCCCTGCTTTTCAAAAGACAATAACAAGATACAATTTAATTGTTGGTGGAGACGTAAGTACCATATCGGTTAATGCCATTCCAGAAGAGGCAGATGCAAAAGTAAATGTAACAGGAAATACCAATTTACAAATCGGAGTAAACGAAATCCGAATTTCGGTCACTGCTCCAGACGGAAAAACAGTCAAAAACTATAGTATCGAAGTAACCAAAACAGAAAATCCAGACCTAGCAAATGCCAACCTAGAAAATCTAGCCATCGAAAATGTAACCTTAGAGCCAGAATTTAGCCAAGATGTACTATCTTATACGGCAATTATCAATAGCCATATTGAAACCATCAATCTATTAGCCATTCCACAAATAGAAGGAGCGACCGTTCAAGTAACAGGAGCTGATAATCTACAATTTGGAGAAAACAATATTACCATAAAAGTAATTGCAAAAGATGGAGTAACTAGCAAAGAATATACCATTATGTTATACAAAACCACCGAGGAGGAAGAAAACAAAGAAATTATGCCGAGAGGAGGAGAACAAGAAGAACAAAAAGAAACCGAACATACCATATCCCCAGGGCAAATCGTATTTTGTGTCATCATAACCGGCAGTACACTGGGAGCAAGCTATATGTTAATTCGAAAATATCGAAAAGAAAAATAAACATTGACAAAACAGTAAAAGAAAAATATAATGGAAACATACGAAAGAAGAAAGGGGAAGAAACATGGAAGAGAAAGAGAAGACTGAAAAGAAAGAAAAAATAAAAAGAGTAGCCAAGAAGAAAAAAGAGGAAAAACAAGAAAAAAAGAAGTATCCTGTGTTACAAACAATAGGAATTATTCTCTTTATTTTAGTGGCTATCTTTATTGGAAATACCATAAGAAAATTCTATATTTTTAATACCTATATGGCAGTTACCAATGAGTATAGTACAAAGGATAATTACAAAAAAATACTAATACAATACGAGGAAGATGAAGTCGGTTTTGCAGTAATGGGATATAAGAAAGGTGATAAAACTCTTGTAAAAATGTATTCGGAAGATAATACAAAAACGATTTCCTATTATGATAAGAAAAAACAAGAATCGATTACAAAGGTTGAGGTAGGAAAAGACAAAGTTGCTTTTGTAAAACAAGAAGATGAGGCACCTGTGTTAGTATCATCTGTAGCGTATATAGAAAGTTTTACCGAAATATCGGCATGGCAAAATTTCTTATTAGCGTTACATTCTAAAATAGTAAGCGAAACCTATAAAGGCAAAGAATGCTATAAAATAACTGCTTATGGGGATTTAGAACAGTGGGTTGATAAAGAAACTGGCTTAATTGTAAGACAGTCAGGTGGATATTACCAATACAAAGATGGAACAATGACACGCATTTACCACGAGTACAATTATCAATTTGGAATTGTAACAGACGAAGATGTAAAAAAGCCAGATTTGACGGGATATAAAACACAAGAACAATAAAAGCATACGAAAGAAGAAAGGGGAAAGAAAATGGAAGAAGAAAAAGAAGTAAAAGTAGAAAAGAAAGAAAAAACAAGAAGAGTAGCAAAAAAGAACAAAGAGGAAAAGCAAGAAAAGAAACAGCATAATGTGTTACGAGTGATTGGGATTATTATATTTGTTTTAATAGCCATTTTTATAGGAAACACTTTAAGAAAATTTTATATATTAAATACGTATGCAGTGGCAGTTAAGACATATCAAACAAAAGATAATTTTTATGTATTAGAGAGACAATGGGCTGGCGATACCCCAGTAGTAATGCATGTATATCGAAAAGAAGCAGAAACTTTGTTTCAAATAGAAATAAAAGAAGAGAAAGTGCTCGAAGAATATTATAATTGCAATACAAAAGAACGTATTATTAAATACAATAATGAAAAAGAGAAAACTGCAAAAATAAGCCAATCAGATACAGGATATGGCGTAATGACTAATATATCAAATAGATTAAGCGAAGGTACGATAGGAGAAAATTTCTTAATGGCAATTCGATATGCAATTACAGATGAAAAGTGCAATGGCAAACAATGTTATAAAATTACTTTAGATGAAAATTGTTCTGTATGGATTGACAAAGAAACGGGATTAACTGTCAAAATAAAAAATGGATTTCATAGAAATGAGAATGGAGTTGAAAAAGATTCAAATATAGAATATTTTTATGAATTTGGAATTGTAACAGACGAAGATGTAAAAAAGCCAGATTTGACGGGATATAAAATACAAAGAGATTAACAAAAAACACATTAACTTCGGTACATAAATAAGTGAGTACATTCATAAAATGAATGGAGGTTATTTATGAAAGCAAAGTTAGTGTGTTTTAAATTATCGAAAACGATATGCATTTTAGGAATGATTGTGCTTATGGAAATGGGCTTCATTTTGGTTCAAATAAATGAATTACGACAATATCGAAGTTTTAAACAAATGCAAGAAAGTATGAAAGAAACAAAAGAAATTACGAAAAAAGATACTAGTCAAATTAGCCCTAAAAATGAAATAGCGAATGTGGTAAAAGATACCAATCAACTTAAATTAGCAGAAGAGATAACAAATGAAATTAAAAATACGACTCAGCCAAAGCAAGAAAAACGAAAGCAATATGAAACTATGCCAGAAACGGTAAAAGGCTATAAAGTCATTCGGAAAAATAACCATTCCCAAACTAAAATTAGATACTTGCATTTTAGAAGAAACAACAACGAAATCCTTAAAAGCATCGGTTACCAAACTATATGGACCAACCATTAACGAAGTAGGAAATTTCTGCATTGCAGGACATAACTATCGAAACAACAAAATGTTTAGCGGAATTAAAAAACTAGAAAAAGGCGATACCATTATTTTAACAAACACCTATGGAGACAGCCTTACCTACGAAGTATACGACAATTATCAAACTGACCCCAAAGACGTAAGCTCCCTAACCCAAGAAACCATGGGAGAAAAAGAAGTAACTCTCATTACCTGTACAACAGGAGCCATTAAAAGAGTCATTGTAAAGGCGGTAGAAGTGTATGATTAAAAAAGTTTGACAAGATACGACAAAATAATTGTATAAATCACTTTGGTTTGATATAATCAAGCTAAAGTGATTTATTTTAGAAAGGAGAAATGGAAATGGAACAAAGTGAGAAGAAGTGTTGTGAAAATTGTGGGAAAGATGAAGAACTAGAGAAAATGTTATGGGTGTACAAACAAGATAAAGATAACTTAATTCAAATATTAAATGATGTACAAGAACATTATGGCTATATTCCTGTGCATGCACAAAAAGCAATATCGGAATATTTAAGTGTACCAATGGCAGAAATCTATGGAGTGATTACCTTCTATTCCAGATTTACTCTAAAACCTAAGGGGAAATATCATATTGCCGTATGTTTAGGAACCGCTTGCTATGTAAAGGGGTCACAGAAAATTATGGATAGACTAGAAGAAAGGCTTGGTATTAAAACCGGAGAAACCTCAAAAGACGGTAAATTTTCAATAGAAGCCACAAGATGTGTAGGAGCCTGTGGGCTTGCTCCAGTGTTTACGGTTAATGGAGAAGTGTATGGAAAAGCCACAGTTCAAAAGCTAGATCAAATTTTAGACGAATTACAAGAAAAATAGGAGGTGTGAAACCATGAAAACAGTAGAAGAAATTGCGAAAATAAGAAAAGAAAAAAAAGAAGAATTGGATTTACGTGTAAACAAGGAAAATAAGGGAAGAGAAAAACATATTTTAGTATGCCAAGGAACAGGATGTACTTCCTCAAAATCGCCAGAAATATTAGAAAACTTTAAAAAGTTAATTAAAGAAAAAAAGATTGAAAATGTAAGAGTGATTAAAACAGGATGTTTTGGACTTTGTGCCAAAGGTCCCATCGTAATTATTAGACCAGAAGATACCTTTTATGCTATGGTAAAACCAGAAGATTGTGAAGAAATAATTGAAAAACATATTGTAAACGGAGAAATTGTAACACGTCTTTTGTGTAAAGATGTTGGAGGAAGCAAAGTAAATAGCTTAGATGAACTAACTTTCTACAAAAAGCAAAAAAGAATTGCCCTTAAAAACTGTGGTGTCATTAATCCAGAAGACATTGATGAATACCTTGCCTTTGATGGCTATTTAGCCTTAGAAAAAGTATTAAGTGACATGACTTCAGAGGAAGTAATTGATATCATAAAAGACTCACGGACTTCGTGGGCGTGGAGGAGCTGGTTTTCCAACAGGAAAAAAATGGGAACTAACCAAAGCTTCCAAAGAACCACAAAAATATGTCGTATGCAATGCCGATGAAGGAGACCCAGGAGCCTTCATGGACAGAAGCATCCTAGAAGGAGACCCACATTCGGTTATTGAAGCAATGGCAATTGCAGCCTATGCTATAGGAGCAAATAAAGGATACATTTATGTAAGAGCTGAATACCCAATTGCCGTCAAACGATTTGACATTGCCTTAAAACAAGCAAGAGAATATGGCATATTAGGAGAAAACATTTTTGGAAGTCAGTTTTCTTTTGATATTGAAATCCGTTTAGGAGCAGGAGCTTTTGTATGTGGAGAAGAAACTGCCCTTTTAGAATCCATTGAAGGAAGACGCGGTCAACCACGTGTAAAACCACCATATCCAGCTGTATCGGGCTTATGGGGAAAACCAACCCTAATCAATAACGTAGAAACTTATGCCAATATTGCCCAAATTATTTTAAATGGCGCAAAATGGTATTCAAGCATTGGAACCGAAACATCAAAAGGAACCAAAGTATTTGCCCTAGGTGGAAATGTAAACAATGTAGGGTTAGTAGAAGTACCAATGGGAACCACTCTTCGTGAAATTATTTACGATATTGGTGGAGGAATTCCAAATGGAAGAGACTTTAAAGCAGCCCAAACCGGAGGACCATCTGGTGGATGTATTCCAAAAGAACACCTAGACACCCCAATCGATTATGAATCCTTAAAAGAAATTGGCTCCATGATGGGGTCAGGAGGGTTAATCGTTATGGATGATACCAAATGCATGGTAAGTCTTGCTAAATTCTACCTAGAATTTACGGTAGACGAATCTTGTGGAAAATGCACCCCATGCCGAATTGGAACCAAAAGAATGTTGGAATTATTAGAAAAAATCTGCAATGGCGAAGGAAGCGAACTAGACCTATACAAACTAGAAAAGCTAGCAAACAACATCAAAAACGCAAGCATTTGCGGACTAGGACAAAGTGCCCCAAACCCAGTATTAAGCACCATGAAATACTTCAAAGAAGAATACAAAGAACATGTTATCCAAAAAGAATGTAAAGCCCTAGAATGTAAAGCAATGGCAAAAATCACCATAAACCAAGAAAAATGCAAAGGTTGTGGACTATGCCAAAAAAACTGCCCAGTAAATGCAATCGAAGGAGAAGCAAGAGAGGTAAGAACCATCAACCAAGACAAATGCATCAAATGCGGAACCTGTCTAACCAGCTGCCCATTTAAGGCAATTGGAAATTAGAAAAAGGCCCCTTTAGTTTTCGGGGGCTGTCACCGAAGATGACTGGGGGTTCTTATGTAAGGAACATAGATGCAAAGTGAAAAGGAGGAATTTTTATGAAAGAGGAATTAGTTACCTTAACCATTGATGGAGTCGAGATAAAAGCCAAAAAAGGTACTACCATATTAGAAGCAGCAAGACAAGCTGATATTGATATTCCAACCTTGTGTTTTTTAAAAGACATTAATGAGGTTGGAGATTGTAGAATGTGTATTGTAGAAGTAGAGGGAAGACGTGGATTTGCTACTTCTTGCATTCAAACCGTAGAAGAGGGAATGGTAGTAAAAACTCATACACCAAATGTATTAGAAGCAAGGCATGTTATTTTAGATTTAATTGTTTCAAACCATGCCAAAGAATGTTTAACTTGTACGAGGTCGCGGAAATTGCGAATTACAAGAACTTTGTACGAAATTTAATATTCAAAACATTGAATTTGAAGGAGAAAGAACCGAGCATAAAATTGATGACTTATCACCATCGATTGTAAGAGATTTTAATAAATGTATTTTATGTAGAAGATGTATAGCTGCTTGTAAAAATGTTCAAAAAGTAGGAGCTATTGATTGTATTAACCGTGGGTTTGAATCTTGTATTTCCACAGTAGGAGACCATAGCTTAAACGATGTAAACTGTACTTTTTGTGGACAATGTATTCAAGCTTGCCCAACTGGAGCCTTACACGAAAAAGAAAGCATCGATGATGTATGGATGAAATTAAAAGACCAAGACACGTATGTAGTTGTACAAACTGCACCAGCAGTGAGAGTTGCTTTAGGCGAAGAATTTGATATGCCAATTGGAACCAATGTAACTGGAAAAATGGTAACTGCTCTAAAACGATTGGGCTTTGATAAAGTATTTGACACTAACACCGGAGCCGATTTTACCATTATGGAAGAAGCAAATGAATTTATCGAAAGGGTACAAAACAAAGGAGTTCTTCCAATGATTACATCTTGTAGTCCAGGATGGGTAAAATACATCGAAATGAATTATCCAGAACTATTACCACATCTATCAACTTGTAAATCACCACATCAAATGTTTGGAGCACTCATCAAAACCTATTATGCCAAAAAAGAAGGAATTGACCCTAGTAAAATCTATGTGGTATCGGTTATGCCATGTATTGCCAAAAAGTTTGAAAGACAACGAAATGAAATGGAAAATAATGGTATGTATGATGTGGATGCTGTTCTAACCACAAGAGAATTAGCAAGAATGATAAAACAAGCAAACGTAGAATTCAACAAATTAGAAGACACCAATTTTGACTCTCCAATGGGAGAAGCCACAGGAGCAGCAGCAATTTTTGGAACCACAGGAGGGGTTATGGAGGCAGCCCTAAGAACAGCACAAGATACCTTAACCGGAAAAGACCTAGACAAAATCGATTTTAAACAAGTACGTGGAGGAGAAGGCATTAAAAAAGCCACCGTTAATATAGCCCAAAACGAAATCAAAGTAGTAGCAGCAAGTGGATTAAAAAATGCACAGGAAATTCTAGAAGAAATCAAAAATGGAACTGCTGATTATCAATTTGTAGAAATTATGGCATGTCCAGGAGGATGTGTTATGGGAGGAGGGCAACCAATCAAAAGCTCTAAAATCCGAAGAGAAGTTGATGTAAGGAAAAAAAGAGCAGACGCTCTATACAGTATTGACGAAAAAAGCGTCATCCGTAAATCCCACGAAAACCCAGTTGTGAAAAAAATCTACAAAGATTATTTAGAAAAACCAGGTAGCCATATTGCACACGAACTATTACATACCACATATCAAAAGAGAGAAAAATATAATTTATAAATTTAGTTAAATTGGAAAAATATGCTATACTTGTGAAATATGCAATTGAAATTGACATAAATCAAGAAAAATGATATAATCATAATAGTTACACGAAAAATTTATTTTGCTATGTATAGCAGAAAGGGAAAAAGTGTGAGAAAGAAAAGTGTAAACGAAACGCAAGAGGAAAAAATCTTCCGGTACATAGAAACATCGAAGATAAAAGCTGCCTGTTATCTTGCAACTGGAAGAATCCGAACTTGGTATGAGTTAGGAAAAAGGGATTGGAAGAAAAAAGAATATTTAGGAGCAGCATATTGTTTTTCCTTCTGTGCATTCGCACCAATTTCTTTTGCGGTGTATGCAGGAGCGTACATTTTCTCTAAGTAAAAAAGGAGAGCTGGATAGTTTATCTATCCAGCTCTCCTTTTTTATTCGTATATTCCAATTCCTCTCATATAATTAATATAAGCATTATCAATGTTTGTCCAAGTTGTAATCTCATGGTCTAACACAGGCGTATCCAATGGAGTTTGGCAGAAATTCTCATAACTTTGAATAATCTCATTTTTAAAATTCTCTGGATACGACCTACTCAAAATACGAGCAATATCATCATATTTGTTACCAAATCCAGCAAAACCAAAATCAATAATACCAGAAACATGGTTGTTTTCATCTAGTAAAATATTGCTAGAATTAAAATCCCCATGCACTAAGCAGTTTTTCTCTTTTTTATTGAAATCCTCAGAATGCCAAAATACCTTATCCTTAGGGTCAACATGAACCTCTAATAACTCATCTAAGAAATTAACCAAATTTACCCCAATATCATGTGTCTCAAAAAGAGTATTCTTATCAAAGGGCAAGTTGTGTAATTGGAACAAAAACTTCGCAATATCATTTGAAACCACTTTCAATTCCTCGAATGTTAAATCATTTATCTTATCTGCTAAAACAGTACCTTCAATTTTCTTATGCATACTAAAAGGACGACCTTGGTCATATAACAAAGAAAGCTTTACCGTATTAAAATCCGTTTTTCCATAAATAAACTTGGCAAACTCATAATCCTTTACAATGGTTCTTGCCCAAAAATCATCTCTAGGAAATCGGAAAAAGAAATCTCCTTTTATGGTACTTACTTCATACACAATATTCGTCCAACCCGTTGTAACGCAGTTCATTTTGTAAATGGTAGTATTTGGTAAAGCATTTTGTATAATTTCTTCAAAATTCTCATCAAGAGTAAAATAATTCTTCATATAAAAAATCTTCCTTTCTTACTTTGTTCAAAAGTACACATAGTTATGGAAGTGCATTTTTCGAACGATAAGCACTCATAGGAAATCATTTGAAAGAATTCTCTTCTAATAACTTATGAACCAAATCAAGAAATTCCTCTTCTGAAGCTTGGTCATAATTATTATATAAAAAGTAATCAAATTGATTTCGTAAATTTTCATCGGTGGTTATTCTTTTATAATGCTCATCAATCTCCAAAAGCCTATTTTGTTCTACATTAGGGGGAAGATGACGTTGTCTTGTCTTATCCTTTGCTTCTTCAATATCCCTAGGAAAAAAGTAAATCACACACAAATGAGGACACACCTTTTTAAAATCAAAAATGGTATCATAATGGAATTCAAATACCGTGTTTTTCTCCGAATGAAGAGCCTCATAAGTATATGCATACGTATTTCCACATAAATCAAACTCAAAAGCAATCTTACCACTATCTCTTAAATCCTGTAATTCCCTAAGAGAAACAAAAATTTTATCCTCATTATTTTTCTCCCCTTCACGAGGTGTACGAGTAGTAATAATCTTCACCTTCTCAAAGCCCAACTTCTCCACTAATCTATCTTTATAATAAGACTTCCCAACACCAGTTACACCAGCAAGTGCAAGTAGCATACAAATTCCTCCTGTCGAATTTGTTTTCCTTATTATAACGTGAATAAACAAAAAAAGCAACTTTTTTAAAGGAAATGATTGAAAAATAGTGAAAATAATCCTATAAAGAAAAGTCATAATCCTTCTAACATATGCATACAAATAAAGTAGCCTATGTTAGGAGGATTATTTTATGTTTTTGGTATTTAACAAACAAAAAATCATATCATATCTCATTGCCTTTAGTACAGTAGCCATTCTATTTGCGGGAGCAAGCTTTTTTACGCCAAGTAGGGAAGAAACCCTACAAACATCGGTAGGGGCAGGAAAACTTCTACCAATTTACAGTGTGGAAACAAACGAAAAAAAGGTTTCCCTAACAATGAACTGTGCTTGGAATGCAGATGATATTGATAAAATATTAGATACTCTTAGTAAGTATAAAGTACACATTACCTTTTTTATGGTAGGAGATTGGGTAGATAAATATCCAGAATCCGTAAAGAAAATTGCAGGGGCTGGACATGAAATAGGAAATCATTCTAATACTCATCCCCATGTAAATAATCTAACCCTAGAAAAAAACGAGGGACAAATTAAAGAATGTGCTGATAAGATAGAAAAGCTTACGGGAAAAAGAAGTTTGCTATACCGAGGTCCTTACGGAGAATACAATGATGTGGTATTAAAGGCAGCCAAAAACCAACAACATGAAACCATACAATGGTCATTAGATACGTTAGATTATAAAGGCCTTACGGAAAGTGAAATGTGGGCGAGATTAGAAAATAAATTAAAAAACGGGGACATTATTTTAATGCATAATGGAACAAAACATACGGCAGAGGCACTAGATAGAATTATTTATAACATTCAAGATAAAGGATACGACATAGTACCAGTTTCCGACTTAATTTATAAAGAAAATGCTAATATTGATGCAAATGGAAGGCAAAGGCAAACAAATTAGAAAATTTTAGTAAAAAATAGAATAACAAACGAAATAAAGGATATACTTAAAAACAAGAGCAAAATAAGAGGGAGAAGAAAAAATGTCTTTTGTAGGAATTCTATGTACACCAAAACAAGAAACGTATATCAAACAAATATTACAACAATACGTGCCTTCGGGAAACCTCATGATATTAAAAGAAGAAAACTTGGAAAACTTCAAAAATATTACCTTTGAAACCATTGCTATTTTCATGGGAGGGGAAAGCCTCTTTCAGAAGGTAGAAATTCTTGGCAAAATCATGGAAAAGGCAAAATATATAATTATGAATGCAGATGAACCCATTTTATTAAAACCCCATACAAATTTTAAACGGAAATGTAATTACTTATGGTTTTAATACCAAAAGCACCATTACGGCATCGAGTGTAAAAGAAGATAGTATTTTTCTTTGTATTCAAAGAGGGTTTCAAAATAGATATGGAGAAATGCTAGAACCACAAGAAATTTTGATACCATTACAAGACCATAAAATGAACACAAGTGTGCTAATGGGGCTTGAAACCATTCATTTAATTTATAAAAAAAGAAAAGAAAAATAAAAAAAATGGATAAATTTAACTTTTTATGTAGACAAAACCAAAAAAAGGTAGTATAATAGACCTGTACGATAAAAAAATATTCTAAAATTTGTACTTTATGAATAAGATACAATAGACAAATTTAAAATAAAGTAGGGAGGAAAAAACGCGATGAATATAAATTATGCGGATAATAACCATTTAACACTAATGGGAAAGGTAACAAGTGAAAAAAGATTTAGTCACGAAATCTATGGAGAATGTTTCTACATATTTGATATGGAGATTCCTCGTTTAAGTGATATATCGGATATCATACCAGTAACGATATCAGAACGATTAATCTTAGACGACAAATTAACCATAGGAGCAAACATTTTAATTAGAGGACAATTTAGGTCCTACAATAGTTATGAAAACGAAAAAAACAAATTAATCTTAACCGTATTTGCAAAAGATATTTTCTATGAAGAAGAAATCGAAGAGCAATTGCAAGGAGAAGATAGCAAAGAACCAGTATCCAATGAAGTTGTATTAACTGGGTACATTTGTAAAAAACCAATTTATCGTCAAACACCATTTGGAAGGGAAATTTCTGATTTACTATTAGCTGTTAACCGTGCTTACAATAAATCAGACTATATTCCAGCCATTGCATGGGGAAGAACAGCAAGGTTTTGCCAAAACCTTGAAGTAGGAACCGAGGTAAGAGTCATCGGACGTGTTCAATCAAGAACCTATGAAAAGAAATTTGAAGACGGAACTGCCATTACCAAAGTAGCCTATGAAGTATCAATTGGTAGTTTAGAAATTATAGAAGAAAAAGAAAAAGCTTCTGAAGAAAATGAAGAAGAAGCAATGTAAGAAAAAATAATAAGACAGAGTAGAGAAATCTACTCTGTTTTTGTGTTTGAATGAATGATAAAATAGGTAAGATAACAGGCTAAGAAAATATCGTCAATTAGAGTTAGTGCCATTCTTTGTAACGATATAAGTTACCATAAAATTAAAATGAGTTGACTTTTTTTGGATAATATTGTATAATAATAAATAGATACGGCACTGACCGCAAAAATAATATGCTAAATAGCTACGCTTACATTTTGATAAAAATCGACTTTGGGTTTTTATCGTAAGTATTGTGAAAGGCATTTTATCGTATATAAACTATAAAACAATAATTTGTAGATGGAGGAACAAAAAATGAAAGAAACAAGAAAATTTTTTACAACAATGATGGCAATGATGGCAATGATGGCAATGGCACTGATGCTTCCTATGCAGGTAAAAGCAGCAGAAGCTGCACAGCCGGTAGTAGAGACTGAGAATATTCAGCTCGTAGAGCTGAAAGAAGGATTCTACACAGAAGTAGAGCAGGAAGGAATCTTCGAACAGTATGACGAGGAGGGTAACCTTATCTCTTCAACTAAGGTCATCAAGTCACTCTTTGAAGTGAATGCTGATTTGACCACAGGTTGGGGGCAGTGTGACTTCGGAGATAGCTTTACGAAAGGCGATATTAAAGATATCACTCTTGATACAAAAAGTTATCTTCGGGCCACGTTTATCTCAGAAAATGGCGTGCAAGGTACAATTACCATAAAGGTAAAATTCACTGCTTCAGAAAACTGGGATAGGCTCCAGAGAGCATGTACGGTAGTTGCTGTCAAAAAAAATACAACAGCTGTAGATGGCAACAGTAATAAGAATACTAACGTAAGCAATGACAGTGATGACAGCAATGACAGCAATGACAGCAATGACAGCAATGACAGCAATGACAGCGATGATGGCGATGATGGCGATGACAGCGATGAGACCTATGAAGGATGGACAGATGATGAATCTGATTCCGATGAGACCTATGAAGGATGGGTAGACTGATTGACTTGTTTTGCTGGGACGCGTATACGTGTCCCAGATTTATTATTTTATTTTAAAAAAATAGTAGTTATATTAGTGGATAATTTAAAGGTTCATACATATATTACAAAAATGTTATATAATTGTAACATGAAATAAAGCTAAAAAATAATTTTTGGAAAAAGTAAGTTCCGTAAGGAGATTTTTTTTATGTTAAAACGAAAGGCGAAAAAATGGGAAAAACTACTATTGACGAAAGGAAAATAGCAAAGTAAAATATAATATTGAATAATTATATGTTGAAGAAAGGGGAAATTTATGAAACGAAAGGGAATAATGGGAATGTTTAAACATAAATATTGACTATTGGCAAAAAATGCTATATAATATAAAGAGTAGAACTATGCAAAGGAAAAAAATATTGAAAGTAACATTTGAGGAGGTTTAATCATGGATAAGAAAATGAAAACCAAAATTATTGTATTTATAATGGTGACTATAATGATCTTTGGAATGATTGGATTAGGCGTATTTGCAGCAGATACAACACCACCAACTGTTGGATTCTATCAAAATGCAGGACAAATTTTAAAGTCATCTCAAGTAGGCATTAAAGTAGATGATGAAAACGGTGTAACAGAGATTCGATATTGTTGGGACTATGACAAAGGAGGAGTAACAGATACTGTTCTTTCATATACATCCTCACCATTAAAAAATCAGAGAGTAGATATAACTGCTCCAAGTACTCTAGGAGTGCATGTATTAAAAGTATGTGCAGTTGATAAAGCTGGGAATGTATCCAAAGAACACAAAATGCCTTACTATGTAGTAGATGAAATAGGTGAAGTTGATACGATAAAACCTACTTTTAACGTATCAGAAATGCCAGCAAACAACTCAGAAGTAAGATTAAATACAGAAATTACGATAAAAGCAGTGGATGAGGGAACACCATCGACTGGTATTGCTCGTACAGAATATAGATGGGTAAAAGATCCTAATGATACTACTACAAAATACACAATCGTATATCAAAAAGAGGAAATTACGACAAAAGTATCAAGCCTTGGAACATGGTATCTTCAATTCTATACATTTGATGCAACAAGAAATCAATCTGAAACAATGACATATTGTTACAATGTTATTGATTATATTGACTATATTGACTTAAATGTAGAGAATTTAAAAACAGAATATGAATATAAAGAACCATTCGATTTTAGCGGAGGGTTAATTAACGTACATAAAGCTTCAGGAGCAACCGAAACAGTAGCGTTAAGCAAAGATAATACAACAGGATATGATACCACTGTATTATCTGATGCACAAGTTATTACTGTAACTTATGATGGAAAAACAAAAACCTTTACTATTAAAGTAAAAGATACAACACCACCAACCATCGCTTTTTCAGATTATGAAAATGCCGATGAATTTGAGATGGCATTAAGAGATAATGCCTATACAAATGCAGAAGCATTAAGAGTAGCAACTGCATCCGATATTTATGATGGTGATAAAGGACTAACCACAAAACTTGAAATTGTTTCGAATAATGTAGACACTACAAAAGTAGGAGACTACACTGTTGTTTACAAAGCAACAGATACAAATGGAAATAGTACAACAAGAACAAGAACCATTCATGTAAAAGATAAAGTAGGACCAGTTATTACAATTGACTCTACTAATATATATGAAATGTTTGTAAAAGGAACAAAACCAGAATTCAAAGCAACAGCTAATGATGCTTATGACGGAGCAACAAATGTGGTTATTACAGATGACATTAATGTAAATGTAGCTGGAACCTATACTGTTACTTTTACAGCAACCGATAAAGCTGGAAACAAAACAGTAGAAACAAGAAGTTTTACAGTAAAAAGAAAAACATTAGAATTAGATAATTTTGAAACCGATATTAACTTAGATGGAACCACTAAATTAGAATATAACACAAGTGGACAAGGTGTTAATGTAACACCAATTGAAGGCGCTGGTGATATTAGTGTATCTTATAATAAAGTAAATGAAGATGGAACCAAAACACCAGTAGAAGGAACACCAGTAGACAATGGTGTTTATGAAGTAGTGGTAAGTGGACCTGGGGGTACCGACTACGATGCATTTGGACCAATTGTGTTAGGAACATATGAAATTGTGGCAAAACCACAACCAACACCAGATGTTACTTATAATGACACAAATGTAAAACTAACCGAAAATAAAGAATTAAAAGTAGTAGTAAATAATGCACCTTTAGGAGATGGACAAGTTACTTTTGTAAGTAGCGACCCATCTGTATTAACTGTGGACGAAAATGGAAAGATTACCTTATTAAAAGTAGGTAGTGCTAACATTACTGTTGTATTTGGTGGAAGCTCAGATGGAAATTACAGTGAAACTTCAAGTTCACCAATTACCATTACAGTAGAAAGAGGAGATTTTACCACAGACTTATTAACCTATATAATAGAAGATAAAAATTATGATAAAAACCAAGCACAAGGAATTACAGTAACAGATAAAGCAGGAAATACAACTTCAGCAGAATATGGAGAAATTAAAGTAAGTTATGAAAAAGTAAATGAAGATGGAAGTAAAACACCAGTTACAGGAACACCAAAAAATGCAGGTACATATGAAGTATTTGTAGAAGTAACAGGAGGAACTCAATATAATGCGCTTACCAAAACATCTTTAGGAACTTACAAAATTAATCCATTACAACAACCAAAACCAACCTTTACTCTAGATAAATACACAACATTTATTACAAAATCAGCACCAGTACTTACTTTAACAAATGCACCAGAGGAAAATGGTGATGGTGTTATCTACTATGCAAGTAGTAACACAGATGTATTAACCATCGACCAAACAGGAAAAATCACAATACATGGTGTAGGAGAAGCAAATATTACTGTAACTTATAGAGGAACAGCAAACTATACACAAAATGTAAGTGACGAAGTAACAGTTACAGTATCCAAAGATGATACTTTAACAAAAGAGAACTTTAACTATGATTTAACAACAAAAGGATTTACAGGAAATCCACAAGGAATTCCAGAAGTAACTGCAAAAGACGAAGTATTAGCTTTTGGAAATGGAGCAATTGGAAATATTTCAGTAACCTATGTAAAAATTGATAAAGATGGAAATAGAACCGAATTAGGAGAAGGAGTAGTACCAAGCGCAGCAGGTACATATGAAGTAACATTACATGTAGTAGAGGGAACCCACTATAAAGGATTTAGTGAGGTTTTAGGAACATACACAATTACTGCCCAAGGACAAGTAAAACCACAAGTAAGTGTAAACCCACAAAATGTAACAATGGTAGATAAGGCACCAGTTATTACAGTAAGTAACACACCAGCAGAAAATGGAAACATTACTTATACAAGTAGTGACCCATCTGTATTAACAATAGATAAAAATGGAAATATTACAATATTAAAAGCAGGTAGTGCTCAAATTACGGTAACATTTGGAGCAACCGATAATTATAGTGAAACTTCAAGCGATCCAATTACAGTAACTGTAACAAAAGCAGATTTCGAAACAGGAGAAAATGGAGATTTTATCTATGATTATACATTAGAAGATAAAATGTATACTGGAGAACCACAAGGAATTTCAGTAACCGATAAAGATGGAAAAACACAAGACGCAAAATATGGAGAAATAACAGTAAGTTATAAAAAAGATGGAAAACCATTTGACGGAATACCAACAGAAGTAGGAACTTATGAAGTAATTGTAAATGTAACAGGAGGAACCCACTATAATGGATTTAGTGAGGTTTTAGGAACATACCAAATTACGAAAAAGCCACAAGACAAACCACAAGTAACAGTAACACCAATAGAAGTAAAAATAACAGAAAATGCACCACAAATTAGTGTAACCAATGCACCAAAAGAGAGCGGAAATATTACTTATACAAGTAGTAATGAAAATGTATTAACCATAGCTACAGATGGAAAAGTTACATTAGTTGGAGCAGGAGAAGCAACCATTACTGTAACCTTTGGACAAACTGCAAACTATAGTGAAATGTCAAGTGATCCAATTAAAGTAACCGTATTAAAAGATACTTTAACAAAAGAACATCTTGCTTATGATATTCCAGAAACAAAACCATATGAAGAAAATCCAACAGGAATCGAAGTGGCATTAAAAGAAGAGTTAGTAGAAAAATATGGTGAAAATGCAATTGGAAATATTAAAGTAATTTATGAAAAATTAATTGATGGAACAGATATTGTATCAGAAACATTAGTAGGAGATGCTGTACCAACCGATAAAGGAACTTACCGTGTAAGTGTAACAGTGGCAGAAGGAACACATTACTATGCATTATCTTCTACCGTATTAGGAAAATATACAATTACAGCAGAAGCACAACCAACACCAGAAGTGACAATTAACCCTATAAACGTAAAAATGACAGAAAAAGCACCTGTTATTACAGTATCAAATATAAATGCAATCAAAGGAGATGGACAAGTTACTTATACAAGCAGTAATCCATCTGTATTAAGTGTGGACGAAAATGGAAAAGTTACATTAAATGGAGCAGGACAAGCAACCATTACTGTAACCTTTGGAGCAACCACCGATGGAAACTATGTAGCAAAATCGAGTGAACCAATCACAATTACAGTAGAAAAAGATGATTTATCAATTGAAGATTTCGATTATACAATCCCTACGAATATGGAATTTGGAAAAACAACTCCAATCGTAGTAACTCCAAAAACAGGAGTAAAAGTAGAAACATCTGAAATTCATGTAACTTATAGTAAAATTGTAATGGGTGAAGGAAATGTTCCAACCATTCTACCTTTAGGTGAAGAAATGCCAACAGAAGTTGGAACTTATATAGTAGCTTTAAGTGTAGATGAAGGAAAATACTATGAAGCATTACCAACAACAACACTAAAAACCTTTAATATTACTGCAAAACCATTAGATGATGTAAATGACACCGTAGCAGGTTTAGTAACACCACCAAGTAACACAACCTATACAGGAAGTGGAATTGGAATTACAGAAAGTAATGTAAGCAATGTAACATTAAATGGAAATGAAATAGCATATACAATTGAAAGTATTAAATATAGGGCTTATAATGAAGAAACAAAAACATGGGGAACACCAGTAGTTGATGTACCAGTAAATGTAGGAACCTATAAAGCAGTTGTAGAAATTACGGTTGCAAACCATAGTGGAGTAAGAACAATTGAATCAGTAGGATATACCATTACTCCAAAAGCATTAGTTCCAGATGAGGTAACAGGAACAGTAACAACACCAACAGACTTAACCTATACAGGTAACCCAATTGGAATTACAGACGCTAATGTAAAAGATGTAAAATTAAACAATAAAGAAGTAGCTTATACAGTAGAAAGCATTCAATATGCAACTTATAATGAAGAAACAAAAACATGGGGAACACCAACAAACGATGTACCAGTAAATGTAGGAACATACAAAGCAGTTGTAACGATTTCCGTTGCAAACCATACTGGAACAAAAGTACTAGAATCAGCAGAATATACCATTACTGCAGGAACATTAGTACCAGATAATGTAACAGGAAATGTAGGAGTACCAAGCAACACCGTTTATACAGGAAACCCAATTGGAATTGATAAGACCTATGTAACCGATGTTAAATTAAATGGAACAGCAGTTAAATTTGATGTAGTAACCATTCAATATAAAGCTTATAATGAAGAAACAAAAGAATGGGGAGTAGCGGAAGCAACACAACCAGTTAATGTAGGAAAATATAAAGCAGTTGTAACAATCAAAGTTGCAAACTATGATGGAACAAAAACATTAGAATCAGCAGAATATACCATTACACCAAAAGCATTAGAAGAAGCAGATAAAGTAACAGGAAAAGTAGGAACACCAACAGACTTAACCTACACAGGAAGTCCAATTGGAATTGATCATACTTATGTAAGTGAAGTTAAATTAAACGATAAAGAAGTAGCTTATACAGTAGAAAGTATTCAATATGCAACTTATAATGAAGAAACAAAAACATGGGGAACACCAACAAACGATGTACCAGTAAATGTAGGAACATACAAAGCAGTTGTAACAATCAAAGTTGCAAACCATACTGGAACAAAAGAAATTGAATCAGCAGAATATACGATTACACCAAAAGCATTAGTAGACAGTGATGTTGTAGGAGGAAAGGTAAATGTACCAACAAGTCCTGTAACATATGGACAAAGTAGACCAATTACTGCAAATGATGTAACCAATGTAACATTAAATGGAGAACCAGTAGACTATACTGTAAAAGGTATTAGTTATGAAGTATACGATTTAGCAACAGGAAAATATGTAGCATTAGAAGAAGGAAAAGTACCAAGTGATATTGGAACCTATCGAGCAATTGCGACATTAACAATTGCAAATCATAGTGGTGAAAGAACAATAAAATCAGCACCTTATACCATTGTGGCTGCAACATTAAATCCAGATGAGGTAACAGGAACCGTAACAACACCAACAGATTTAGTTTATACAGGAAGCCCAATTGGAATTACCAATAACAATGTAACCGATGTTACATTAAATGGAGAAACTGTTAGATTTAACGTAGAAAAAATTCAATATCAAACAGCAAACGTTGATGCAAATGGAAACGTAACAAGTTGGGGAACAGCAGTAGATAATGCACCAGTAAATGTAGGAACTTATAGAGCAGTTGTAACAATTACAGTGGCAAACTATACAGGAACCAAAATATTACAATCAGATGCATATACTATTAGCCCAAAAGCATTAGTTCCAGATGAAGTAACAGGAAATGTTGCAACACCAAAAGACTTAACCTATACAGGTAACGGAATTGGAATTACTGAGAAAGATGTAACAAATGTAAAATTAAATAATAATGATGTAAACTATACAGTAATAAGCATTCAATATGCAACTTACAATCAAGAAACCAAAACATGGGGAACACCAGTAGATGATGTACCAGTAAATGTAGGAACTTATAAAGCAGTTGTAACGATTACAGTGGCAAACCATGAAGGAACCAAAACATTAGAATCAGCAGAATATACCATTATACCAGAAGAATTAGCTGGAGATAAAGTAACAGGAACCGTAACAACACCAACAGATTTAGTTTATACAGGAAGTCCAATCGGAATTACCGATAGTAATGTAACTGATGTTAAATTAAATGGAGAAGTAGTTGAATTTAGCGTACAAAAAATTCAATATGCAACCTTTAATGAAGAAACCAAAACATGGGAAACACCAGTAGATAATGCACCAATAAATGTAGGAAAATATAAAGCAGTAGTAACCATTACAATTGCAAACCATGAAGGAACCAAAACATTAGAATCACAAGCATACACAATTACACCAAAATCATTAGAGGATGACGTGCATACAATTGATGGATTTATCGAAGTACCAGTAGAGGATATTGTTTATGGAACGAGTGGAGCAATTGGAAATGATAAGGTTAAAAATGTAACCTTAAATGGAAAAGCAATTGATTTCACAGTAGAAAGCATTACCTATGAAAAACTTGATGCTGTTAATGGAGGATATACAGCATGTGGAACACCAAAGGATTCAGGAGATTATAGAGCAATTGCAACCGTATCTGTTGCAAACCATAGTGGAACAAGAACCATTACATCAAAAGATTATAATATTGTGAAAAAACAAGTAACAGTAACAGCAAAAGATGTAACAGCAGTTTATGGAGAAACAGATAAACAATTAAGTTTAATTGTTCCAGAAGGAACCTTAGAATGGGAAGATACAGTAGATGATTTAGGAGTAACTCTAGGAAGAGAAGCTGGAACCAATGTAGGAGACTATGCAATTACAGCAACCACAATTGCAACAAATACAAATTATGTAGTAATTGTTAATCCAGGAAAATATACAATTACAGCAAAAGACATCACAGTAGTAACAAACGAAGTAAGTAGTGTATATGGAGATAACCTAAGTAATGTAAATTTAAGTATTAGCTTAAAAACAGGAGAAGGATATGAAAACAATACCTTAGCAGAAGAATTAGGAGAAAACGAAACCTTAGCAAGCCACTTAGGAATCACATTAAAAACAGCAGCAAGTGATGAGACAGTACAACCAGCAGCAGTAAATACAACAGGATATACAATTAGTAAAGCAAGTGGAGCAAGCAACACAAACTACGATGTAACATTTGAATCAGTAGGAACACATAAAATTGTAGCAAAAGCTATTACAGTAGTAACAAACGAAGTAACAAGTACATATGGAGATAACTTAGCAAATGTAGACTTAAGTATTAGCTTAAAAACAGGAGAAGGATACGAAAACAACACCTTAGCAGAAGACTTAGGAAACAAAACATTAGCAGAATACTTAGGAATCACATTAAAAACAGCAGCAAGTGATGAGACAGTACAACCAGCAGC